>CAINAY010000284.1 GCA_903846425.1 uncultured Noviherbaspirillum sp. | reverse complement strand
GCCGCATTCGCCTTGCGATCTTCCGTGACTTTTTTTACTGTGGCACGTTCACCGACGAGTTTCATGTAGTCGCGTACCGGATAAGCGGCCATCATATCTTCGCCATAAATCGCTTTGGTGGCCATGCCAATTAGGGGTAAATGCACCGTCGCAGCACAATCTGCCATCGTGAATTCGCTGCCAGCGATATACGGTGAAAAATTCGCTATCTGGCCAAAGGCAGCGATATTTCGCTTCAATTGTTTTTGCACGCGAACTTTCACGTCATCAGCAATTTTCCCTCCGAAAAAGGCCTCAAAATACAATTCACGCGCCACTAATTCAAGGTGCAATTCCATGAATTGAATCAATTGACGATTGCGTGCTGCTTCATACGGATCAGCAGGAATCAAGGGCTTTTGCGGATAGGCAGACTCAACATAGTCGAGCATCACTTGCGATTCAAACAATACCTTACCGTCTATTTCAAAGAAAGGCACTTTCCCCAGTGGTGATTTTTCTAGTAGCGCAGGCGATCGATCTGTCCAGACCTGTTTTTCTTCAAATGGCACATCTTTTTCTAGCAAAGCCAACTTCACTTTGTTGTAGTAATTACTCGCCGAAAAACCGCATAAAGTTAGCATTCTGTCTCCTTCTGAGCTGGGATAGGGGCACCTAAGCAAACCAAAAAAAAACAGGTCGCAACAGGTACAATGTTTGGCATGAAGTCTATCACCTCTCAAACCACGCAATCCGGCCTTTAAGACCGGCTACTAGCCACCCAAAATCCCTCATGTCTGCTGAATTGCTTGCCACACGTCGTGAGGCCACGCTCATCCTAACGCTCTCCAATCCGGGTGCGCGCAATGCGCTGCATCCCGATATGTATGCCGCAGGTATTGAAGCGCTTGAGACAGCCGAGCGCGACCCCGACATACGCGCAGTTGTATTAACCGGTGCGGGCGATACGTTTTGCGCAGGTGGTAATCTGAATCGTCTGCTTGAAAACCGTAACAAAGACCGTTCTGTCGCTGCCGATTCGGTTGGTAAATTACACGCATGGGTAGAAGCCTTGCGTGATTGCCCAAAACCGGTGATTGCTGCAGTTGAAGGCCCTGCGGCCGGTGCGGGTTTTTCTCTCGTGCTGGCTTGTGATTTGATCGTGGCCGCACATTCTGCGCAGTTCATCGCAGCGTATGTGAAGGTTGGGCTATCGCCCGATGGCGGAATGAGTTGGTCATTATCGCAATCGCTACCACCTCAACTAGTGACAGAAATTCTGATGGAGGGTAAGCCAATCCCCGCAGCACGATTACATCAGCACGGCATCATCAACCGCGTGGTGAGTGATGGCCAAGCATTAAATGCCGCGCTCGATTGGAGCGATGAACTGGCACGACAATCACCTCATTCAATTAGCACCATTAAATCGCTGGTGCGAGAAGCATCAACCGCGACTTTGCCAGAACAGCTTAAATCTGAACAACATGCATTTGTCGAGTGCTTGCATCATCGTGATGCACTCGAAGGTATGACTGCATTCCTAGAGAAAAGAAAGCCGAATTACTCATGAGTTTCAATAAACGACGTCGCGTTTTTTTAATGCGACATGGCAGCGTTACCTATTTCGACACCAACGGTAAACCGTTTTTGCCTGAGACCGTTCCGCTGAATGAACAAGGCCGCGCACAAGCGACAGCCGCTGGACAAGTATTTGCAAAAGTAGGTATACAGTTTGATAAAGTCATTGTCTCCGGTCTACCACGCACATTGGAAACTGCTACGCGAGTACTGGCCGAAACCGGTCAAAAAATTGACTTTGAAGAATGGCCCGAACTAGTTGAAATACGTGGCGGCAAACTATCCGCGATTCCTGATGAAAAATTGCGCGAAGCTTTCACCGGCGCCTTTGAAGGCGTGGCGCTCGAGCATCAACAATTTCTTGGTGGTGAAACAATCGGCGAGCTCATGGATCGCGTGCATCCG
>CAINAY010000283.1 GCA_903846425.1 uncultured Noviherbaspirillum sp. | reverse complement strand
GGTACACCGAAATCATTGCTCCATTACTCAAAAAACAGGGGAATTTTTATGCGGCTGTGCCTGCAATTAACGAGGATATGCCGAAGGCAATGAAGGACCGAGATGTCGCCTACCGCCAAATGCTGAAAAATGCCTCAGAACTATACGGCGTGCCGACGATCATGTCTTATGACGCATCCGCGCCTGTGTTTGCTGCAGACGGTGCGGCTGATCTGGTGGTAACTTTCCGCAATGTGCACAACTGGGCCAAAGCCGGTCACACACAACCGATGTTCAAAGGTTTTTATCAGGCCTTGAAATCAGGCGGCGTGCTCGGCGTGGTTGAACACCGAGCGAAACCGGGCACGCCTCTACCTAAACAAATCGAATCGGGTTACATGACCGAGCAATTCGTGATCGAGGCTGCGACCGCCGCCGGCTTCAAGTTGGACCGCAGCTCGGAGATCAACAGCAATCCGCTTGATACGAAAGACCATCCCGGCGGTGTGTGGAACTTGCCGCCTAATTTGCGCGGTGTAAGTGACAGTGATAAACCCAAGTATCGCGCCATAGGTGAGTCGGACCGAATGACTTTGCGTTTTGTGAAGCCTTGAGCTCTAGCTCTAAACTGAGCTTGATCCCGGTTTATCTGAAAGAACTCGTTTGTAATTCAAAACAATTGAGTAGCTCAGCAGGCATGTCCTTGGCCTTCTGGCCTAAATAGGCTCGTATGAAAGGTCCTGATTTCCAAGGAGCTGTCATTCCACTCCAGATCGCGTCTCCGACCACTGTTGCGTTCGTATCGAGGTTTTTAACTGCAACCACGGCTGGTAAGAGATTTTCAAATTCAACCTCAGCAACAGCCCACGTTCCAGATGTCCAGACGTAAATAACTTTGATGGGTATTGAATCGGGAGGGCTATAAGACTGAATAGCCGTTTTGATCATCGTGAGCTTTTGATCTTCACTGTTGAGCTCCGTAACAGTCTTGCATGTGTTGGTGGCCATGCGCCATTCGTTCTTGATGATTCCAACGAAATCAACATCCCTGCCATCAACGTTGAACATCAATCCATTTTCTTTTTGAGACCAGCTTACGTGCGTCAGCAGCACAACGGGTATCAATAAGAGTAAAAGCGTTATCGATACTTTTTTGTTCATCGTGGACATTATTTTTTGATGGTTGAATTCAAGAACAAAGTACAAATTAATTAATGTTTAGATTTATTTAGTGGGTAGTACTTTAGTAAATGTCGATCACTCGCAGCTACTAGGTCAGTTTACGGGTGTGGTAGCTCATACTTTGTGAGTATGAGCTTGCTCCGGAAAGGGGGATCCCATAACGATATACACATCATTGTAAATGAGGCTCTTGGCAAATTTTCATGGTCAGTGATTCGTGTGTCGTACACTGGCGATATGGCCATTTTCTACTCACTAAGCGTCAACTGGGTGACCCCATGACGACTGCTAACGCTAGCCTGCTGCTGATTGCAGCGTATTTTCTTTTTTTGCTAATCAGCCTGAAACGACGCGGACGGGTCATTAGCGGACCCTGGCTATTTTTATTGCGTAGTTTTTTCCCTAATTGGCGCTTCTATCATGGTCCGGGGAATCAGCCGCGCTTGTTCTGGCGGATTCAAGATGAAAATCAGCAGTGGACCGATTGGCACATGTTCATGCCACGCGCTACATTTCGTGTGAGTGACTGGTTCCATAATCCGCGTAACAATCTCACCTTAGCGAATCAAAATCTGGTTGATCATCTGAGTGCGGACATTATTGCCATGCCCGATGATGGCGATGTGCGCGATCTAGTCACCTATCACATGGTCATGCAGCTAACGCGCCACCTCATTACGTGCGAGACGCTCGCACCAGTGCACTACCAGTTTCAACTTCGTTTAGTTCCTGCGTATGTGCCGCCCGACGAAGATATGTCTGTGCTGACTTCACCGACACTGAGCTGGTTGAAATGAACCTCTACCTGAGCGTGCGCGCACTCGAGTGCTTGTTAGCGACTAGTTTGTTAATTCAAACACTGGAATTTTTACGGCTTAGCCGCTTTGTTGATGCGCGTAGCGTGTGGTCGTGGCAGCGACAACGTGGTGATATGACTCATACCTATGTCTGGCTGCAAAAACTATTTGATTGGCTCTTTCAAGAACGCGTGCATCAGGCTCATTTGCTGCTGCGCTTAGGTGCAGCGGCCAGCTTATTTTTTGGCGTTAGCATGGTCAGCGCCGTCTTTCTTTTTGTAAGCTCGCTGCTAATACTCATACGCTGGCGCGGAGCATTCAATGGCGGCAGCGATTTCATGACCATGGTGGTATTGACGGGGTTGTTGGTCTCTCAACTCGCACAACCTATCGTGGGACCCGTCATCGCTTGGCGAGCAGGCCTCTGGTACATCACAATTCACGCTATCTCGTCGTATTTCATATCTGGTGCGATTAAGCTGATTAGCAGCGATTGGCGTAGCGGACGCGTGCTAATACATTTTCTGGATGGCGGATTGTACGGTCCCTTGTCGGATCACAGTCTGCTCAGAAAAAAACCGATTGCCATGATCGCCTCGTGGTCGTTCATAGCGTGGGAGTGTTTATTTCCACTCGCACTGGTAGGACCGCAATGGGCCATGCTCTGGTGCGGTATCGCTGCCCTGTTTCACTTTTTAGTATTTCGATTTTTTGGACTGAATCGATTTTTTTGGGCGTGGGCTGCGAGCTTTCCAGCGATTATTTACTGTTCAACGCAGTGGTAATGTAAGGCGGAGGTTAAAGCTTGCCCTGGGCAGCCATCTCGCAGGCATCATTCATCGCGCGCGTTGCAACGTCTTCTAGCCAAGCCAAATCAACTTCACTATGCGCTTCACAGAAAAACCACGGCTCGCGTGAATCAGGTTCTAGCATCACGCCGTAGTCGATCAACTTCCACGCAAAGGCACGATAGAGATCGCTGTTAGTAATGCGCCAGTCACGATAATTAGTTGGCACATTCGGCGTGAAGTGAATACCAAGCATTGCAGGTGGGCCAGCAAACGCATACTCAATACCTGCAGCAGTAAATACACGTCC
>CAINAY010000282.1 GCA_903846425.1 uncultured Noviherbaspirillum sp. | reverse complement strand
GTATTTCGCGTGTTTAAATTTTAAGCAGAAAAAATTAAGTCATTACTTAAAACGGCCCATTCAACTTCACGATAGACAGATTCAAACACGCCGCAGTACTGACCCACACTAAATGAGGCAGCATCAGCCAGGTAGATACCCGCGAATAGGACCACGGAAGCACCGTGAGTATGAGTACTGACAACCACAAAGCGCCGACTTCCATGAGTGCGATATCTGGTCGATGTAGTTTGAAGAACAGCACGCTCCACAGAATATTCAGCACGCAGTTCATCAACACTGCAGCTAAAAAATATTTTTGTTCTTGTGAATCGCCATTACGCCATGCGCGTACACCTGCAATGCTGGTGGTGATGTAAAGCAGAGTCCACACTGGACCAAAGGCCCAGTCGGGTGGTTGCCAGGAAGGCTTAACGAGCTGCAGGTACCAAGGTCCGATTTCGGTCGCTGCACCACCGATGCCGCCTACGACGAGCACCAGCAGAACAGCAATCAGAGTAGGTTTCTTGCTGGCGGGGGCCAGTTGAATCACGTTGTCTTCACACTTTCACGAGACCGAGTAAATGTGCCATGTCTTTAAAGAAGATTTTCACATGCGCCATGGGTTTTGCACGAACGAGTTCTTTGTTCATGTACGCATCGAAAGTCAACTTCTGAACATCTTTGTCTTTGCACATATCGACAAAACGCTCGCGTCGTTTGTCGCTTGAATACCAAAAGTATTGCATGATACCCAGGACCCAGAACACTTTGCGATGATCTTTCATAAAGCGCTTGCGTGCTTTGGCGAGACTGCGCACATTACCTGTTGCTAGCAGTTCTTCAACAGCATCACCTGCTAAGCGACCGCCGAGCATGGCATAGTAAATACCTTCACCCGATGCAGGTGCAACTACACCGGCGGCGTCACCTGCGAGTACGACATCGCGTCCGTTATCCCAGCAACGTAACGGTTTCATTGGCAGGGGCGCACCTTCACGACGTAATGTAACAGCACCTTTCAAACCAACGGCCTCACGTAGTGTAGAGGTGGCATTGCGTAATGAAAAGCCTTTGTCTGCACTGCCAGTACCTATTGATAGCGTGTCACCGTGTGGGAAGACCCAGCCATAAAAATCAGGTGATACATGTCCTTGATAAAACACATCGCAGCGCGTGTCATCGTAATCGTGAGGTTTGAGTGCGGGTGCTTTAACGATCTCGTGATACGCAAAAACATATTTGGTTTTGTCGGCATTGGGTATGGTTTGTTGTGCAACGGCTGAGCGAGCGCCATCGGCACCGATGATGCTACGTGCTCGTACTGTTTGTCGTTCACCAGTATTACCATCAACAAAGCTAATGGTGCTGGTGCCGTCACTATCTTTGCCTACGCGTTCAAATTTACCGTTGCGGCGTATAGCGCCATGTGAGGCAGCACGCTCACGCAGCCATTCATCAAATTGTTCACGATCGACCATGCCAACGAATCCACCTTCGATAGGAATGTCGACTTTGGTGTTGGAGGGTGCAATCATGCGCGCTGAACGAGCTTTGGCAACTAAGAGCTCATCGGGAATATCAAAATCTTTGATCGCGCGCGGAGGAATCGCACCACCGCAGGGTTTGATGCGACCGGCACGATCTAGCAGCAATACGCGACGACCACGACGCGCTAAATCATCGGCAGCGGTTGCTCCCGCTGGTCCGCCGCCCACGACGACTACGTCAAATTGTTCTTGTGCGCTCATGATGTCTCCTCATCGTTTGCTGCTTAGGTGAGTTAAATTTTTATGTGATTTAAATTTCTATTGCGTCGTTGATGCTTCTGCTGTGATCAAATACTATTTCTGTATGCTTCATGAAAACGACGGTTGTGCCATCGTTTGTTCTTCTTCTTGTTTCTGTTGCTCTGTCATCGGTATACGAAGTGCTAATAACGCAGACACGATAAACAACAGCGCTTCTGCTGCAAATACGCTGGCGTATGCGGCGCCACTCGATGAAATAAACCAGTGCGCGAAATCACTCGCCGCTGTTCCTAGCAATCCACCAAAACCGAAGGCAATCGCTTGTGATGCACCCCACAATCCCATGCGTATGCCTTCGCGCGAAGCACGGCCTTCTGAAGCGAGTCGCATCATTTGGCCAATCGCTGCAATTGAAAATGCACCATTCGCTGCGCCCATTAAAAAGACATTGGCTTTTAGTGGCCAAGGCTCGCCTACGTGGCCGGCAATCGTGAGGCCAACAAGGGTGATGGCAGAGGCGATACAGCCACCTACGCACCACAACTTGAGAGAACCTGCGCGACCTTGTGCGAATTTACTGCCAACAAAGGCTACGATTAGCATGCCGATTAAAACGCCCGCATGTTGCACGCCTGAGAGTGAGGTGGATTCACCGGGTGTGAATCCAAACACCGTGCCCGCAAACGGCTCAAGAATTAAATCTTGTGCGCTATACGCGAGCATGGAAATAAAAATAAATATAGTGAATTGACGAGCTGCGTCTTCTTTCCAAACGTCGGCTAACGCAGTACGAAATGAGACAGGCTCAGTGAGCGCGATGGGCTCGGGGATAACGTCACCCGGATCATTCTCGAGTCGGAACAAGGCAATCAGCGTCACAGCGAGTGCGGTTGTGCAAACAGTGAGAGTGACAGCGAATAATCGAGTGGGTGAATAAGGATCAAGTAATTTGCCTGCAGCACCCGCAGTAATCGCAAAACCTACGATCATCATCAACCACACGGCGGTTGCAGCGGCTGCGCGTTTTTGTCCATCAACACGCATAGCGAGTAATACGAGTAATGACGTACCTGCAGCACCCACACCTAAACCTATCATCACAAATCCAGCAGTGGCTAGCAGCATGCCGAGTTTGGGTGTGTCAGTCATCAATGAGGTTGAATACGTGGCTGCCATGGCGCCTGCAG
>CAINAY010000281.1 GCA_903846425.1 uncultured Noviherbaspirillum sp. | reverse complement strand
TTTTACACACCTGTTATCCAGCACGACATCAATATCGTTAGCAAGGTTTGCAGCGATGAAATGTTAACTCGCAGCGCAAAAGCTACTAATTAATTACTTTTCCATTGGTAGGTGCATCGAAAAAATATTTACTTACCTTCCAAAATTATCTTACTCAAGGACTTTATTATGTCGCGCAATCTGTTAGTCACCCTCTTGTTTTGCAGCACAACTCTCTCCCAAGCAGCAGTGGTTGATTCAAAGTTAGCTGATGCACAAGGAGACTTTATTGTTATACCCACAGTGGTTGCCGGAATTCAGTCACACGACGTTAAAAACCATCAACGCTCATTAACACAGGTACGCGCCCTTTTCTCAATGGATGACTCTGGCGCTCGTAATTCTTATCCTGAGTTAGGTGAGTTAAAAGCTTTGGGTGAGTACGTAGTCAACTGTGGAGAACAATCATTAGCTATCGCCGAATTTCGAGTTTTGAAATCATCCGATTCCCTGCCGGTTAGCAATGACTTCACTACCGAAGAAAAGCTCACTTTCAGTTCACCGAAATTTGACGCTGAAGTCAAAGTAGTTCGTGCCGCTTGTGGTAGCAGCGTTGCCTCATTAAACAGTGATTTCAAATAATTTAGGAGCCTCGCATGAAAATCTCGACCATACAATTCTCATCCGACCGCCGCCAATTCATGCTCAACGTTGCAGCTGGCAGCCTTCTCATCGGTGCTGGAGTAAAAGCTAATGCTGCAGAATTAGTAGCAGAGAACGATCCACAAGCAGTTGCTCTGGCCTACAAGGCTGACGCCACTAAGGTTGATAAATCAAAACAACCCAAGTACGCCGCAGGCCAGGCTTGCAGCTCTTGCGCTCTATATCAGGGCGCTGCAGGGTCAGCTGCCGGTAATTGTCCTTTGTTTGCGGGCAAGCAGGTTTCAGCAAAAGCATGGTGCAACGCATGGGCTAAAAAAGGCTGATTCTGAACACGCTTTGGTTATTAGAGGCTGGGGGTTTTAGTCATAGTCAGGCTGCCTCACAGAAAAATTCCTACCCTCTTTAATCCGAAAAATGTTTAGTCACCAAGCTAAATAATCTGACGGTGGATTAGTCACTAGCGTTTGCTCCTAATTTGAAGTGCGATTAGTTTTGGGATTTCTTACATGTTACAGTCTTCAAAATTACACTCTTATGCGCATGCAATTAAGGCGGTTGATTCAACTCGCAGAGCTATTGCGTCTCAGTCGACCACACTCGGCCTTACACTAGAGTCTGCAATGCAAACGTGCGACGCCTTGCATATGCTAAACACCGCTGACGGTCTTGATTCCGTAGGGCGCAAGGTAATCGCTGAATCAACCTCTCGACGAGCGCTCGATAATCCTCAAGCCTGCCTTGGTCACCACTACGCAAGTCGAACGGTGCACCTACAGGATGACGAAATCATTCTTAGTACGCAAAATTCCACTCGGCTTTTTTTGGAGCCAAAACTAGTTCTGAAGTTTTCTCAGACTCCAGATCCCGCTACTTCATTAGAGCAATTTACTCAAATGTTTGAGAGCGTCGCACTAGGAATAGAAATTCTGAAGGTGCCTTTTAAAGGCGACGCATGGTCGTTTGAAGATAAAGTCTGCTCGAACGGAATGGGCCATCTGCTGGTTATTGGTGAAGCGAAGACGCTTTCTGAGAAACGTAAACGCAATTTTTCCAATGTGGTTAACCACGCCACGTTTAGTTTAAACAGAGTAACCGACGTAGGTTCCCATCTACTTACCTACGCCAATGGTAGCGACATTGGCATGTCATCAATTAATGAGTTGTATGAAATTTTTCAACGTCAGTGCCGCATGGATGACTGCTCACCATTCCATCAAAATGATTTGATCACACTTAATGCGCTATGCTCTCCTGTTAAGATTGCAGCAGGTGATGAGTACGTTTGTGTTGCAGCAGGTATTGATCTTGCAGCCGTTCGAATTCGTTTTGTAAAATAATTTACGTCTCAACGCTACACACAATCATTGGATTTTTTGATGTCAGATAACCTAGCAGTTCGAGCCAAGAAAAAAACAGCTTCTACTTATTTGGTTCTTGCTGCCATATTTGTTGTAATTTTTGGCGGTATCACAGTATTAGCGTATTTCATTTCCAAGTTAAATTTTTAGTCGATGTTCTCTAGATGGATCATCGCGACGCGCCGCGACTCAGTGGCAGTGCCCCAATGATGTCTATCGATAATTTCCCACCCACTCGAGCAGCGGCCCTAGCCCGCATTAATGCTGTACGCCCTAGTGAGTATGCACGCAGCCGCAACGCGCTCGAAGGTGCCGTAACCTATCTATCACCCTACATCACCCACGGCTTGGTCAGCCTGCCCGAAGTACTTAGCGGTGTGACCTCTCGCTATGCTCTCGATTCTCAGCACAAATTCGTTTTTGAACTCGGATGGCGAGAATATTTTCACCATGTCTGGCAGTTTCGGGACGCGGGGATTTTTACCAATTTACACGAGGGTCCGTTGCCTGAATCGGACTACGCCACGTTACTGCCTGCTGATATTCGACTAGGGGTAACTGGTGTGCCTGTAGTTGATATGGCCGTACGCACTCTTTATGACACGGGCTATCTGCACAACCATGCACGCATGTGGCTGGCAAGTTACGTGGTGCATATTCGCAAAGTACATTGGCGCTGCGCCGCAGATTGGTTATACGGCCACCTGCTCGATGGCGACTTAGCTAGCAACCACCTCAGCTGGCAATGGGTCGCGGGTACTGGCAGCACGAAGCCTTATCTATTTAATGCAGAGAACGTGCAACGCTACGCGCCTCCTGCATGGCACAGCACGGGAAGCGTCATCGATCAATCGTATGAAATGCTCGACCATATCGCACGCCAGCCCACGTCCCATCGATATGATGCGCATAAAACGCATTACGCTGACACGATAGGAATTGAGCCTCCATTGAGTGCGACTCCACCCAATGATTTACGTTGGACAGCACCCGACAAAGCGGCTGTTAATGGACACGACGTTTGGTTGGTGCACCCCTGGAATTTAGGTGAACTACCCGCGACGTTACCCGCGGGGACAGTCGTGGTGGGCATACTCTTGAGTGACTTCCACAACGCCTGGCCCTGGAGTGAGCGACGCTGGCAGTTTGTGACTAGCCGTATGGCCGAACTTACCAGCGTTCGCTGGCTAGCTGATGCCGCCACTATCGGTGCCGCATTATCGGGAGCACGCAGTGTCCGTAGTATCGATGAACTTCATCTCAAGCCGTGGCTGTCGCATTTGGCTGACTGCCATCCTGCACCTGCACTGTTTGCGGAGGTCGATAGATGCTGCAACTCGTTCTCAAAATGGTGGACACAAGTCTCGCGACGCGATTCAAAATCTCAATAAATAAGTTCTACATCGTCCAGCCACCCTTGCTGGTAGCGATTAGTACTCACGATGTATTACAGATAAATTTTCTCGCAGCCTCGGTTGTGATCACGCTTGAATAGCGAGATGAGCGATGAATCCTGACCTTGTCTCTCCATGCTGTTTTGCTTTCGCATCCAGACGTGCCAATACGCGCTTCGGCAGTGTAATGTTTACTCGCTCAATCTCATCAGAAAGCAAAGCAGGATCGATCTCGGCTATTGCCCAGACCCAGCCTTTAAATTCACGTTTTTTTTGAAAAGCCGCAATGCTGCTGGGCCTAGGTACATCCTCACCAGCATCTAGCGCAGTCTCAATCCACAACTCAATCGCTTCTTTGGCATTTTCGATTGCCTCATCGATGCCAGAGTCAGACGCCGAAAAGCAGCCAGGCAGATCAGGCACAACCACACTCCATGCATGCTCATCATCTCCGGGTTCGATTGCTATTGGATATTTCATAGTGTTTTCCTCATTTCAATCCAGCTTGCTTCAGGATCTTTTGAATCAGTCCTGTGCCAAGATCTTTTTTAGGGTGCGGAACCGTTAGATGACCAGACTTTGATGGATGAACAAAGACATGGTGCGATCCTTTCGATCCACGTAATGTCCATCCATCTTGTTTCAAGAGCGTGATCAATTCCTTGCTGGTCATCTTCGGAATATACACACCATACACATCGATGTCAACGTATCCCCCGTTCGTTCAAACGGATGTCGTTTCTTGAGTCAATCCCAAAAGAAATCCAGCGTATTTCATGCAATCGCCGCTGGCAACTCTACCCAGCAGGTTGTATACGCAGGTGATTTGCGCTCTTGTCGCATACCCCATTCTTCTCCTGCGTCCTGTGAAGAAATCCGAATGACTCCTCGGCCAAATCGCTGATTCACTCTATCCAAAACAGCCATCAGTTTTGACTCTTCTGCCGGATCAGATTCAACAAATAAATCATTTTGTCGTTGCGTGTTTGGCGTAATTTCGCTGAGCATAACCCCCGCTTTTTTATAGGCGTACTCGGGTCGCCATAATTGATCGATCAATAGACCTGCCCAGCGATTGACGATAAGACTGCTATCAGTTGGAGTGACTAATGGAACAGCCATCACCGGGTGATACTGGGGCAGCTCTGATCTGAATCGATTGGTATGCAAAAATACTTGCAACATCGCGGCATGCGATTGCTGTGCTCTCAGTTTGGCACAGGCGGTTTCTACAAACAAAGCAACGGCAGCTTTTAGTGAAACCACATCGTGAACGGGATTACCGAAACTTCGGCTTGCAATGATTTGCTTTTTGGGTGGTGTGACTTCTTCCATCGCTACGCAGGCCACTTCTTGTAACTCTCGCTGAATCTTTTCAACCACCACGCTAAATTCTGATCGTAGCGTTGGTGTATGTGCTTCTCTCAGCTCGTGCACATTCTGTATGCCGTACTCAGCTAATCGTGGTGCGAGCTTGCGCCCTACTCCCCAGACTTCATCAACGGGTATTCTCGACAACAGCGTAGCTTTCTGTGATTCGGTCAATGCGTTGTAGTTAAAAACACCTTTCGAACGTGGATGCTTTTTAGCGATGAAATTCGCCAGCTTAGCTAATGTCTTAGTCGGCCCAATGCCGACACATACAGGAATGCCTGTCCAACGCATGACCCTCTCGCGCATGGCATAGCTGATCGACCTAAGCTCAGCCATACCTGTGAGGTCAACGAAACATTCATCAATTGAATACACCTCGTGTCGCGGTGAAAATTCAGCTAACAAGTTCATGACTCGATTCGACAAATCAGCGTACAAGGCATAGTTAGAACTCAACGCGAGTATGTTGTGTTCTTCCGCGAGTGCTTTCGCTTGAAACCAAGGCTGCCCCATCTTGATACCGATGTCTTTGGCTTCATTCGATCGCGACACGACGCAACCATCATTGTTCGACAACACGACTACTGGCTTACCGGCTAAGTCGGGACGAAACAATCGCTCACAACTGACATAAAAATTATTGCAGTCGATCAGTGCTAGCTGTTGTGTGGGTTTTGATTGCACGCTCACTTAGTACAACTTGTGCAGGTTGAAGGTGACGACACCCCAGATCGATAGTTCTTCGCCTTGCTTGATCTGTATCGGTGGATAGATAGGATTCTCAGCGATGAGCTTAACCACACCACCGCGCCGATACAGTCGTTTGATAGCGAACTCGTTGTTCAGCACCGCCAACACAATGGCGTTGTGACGCGGATCGATGGACCGATCAACCAGCAAGGTATCGCCCTCGTAGATACCGATGCCGGTCATCGAGTCGCCTCGAACTCGAAACAAGAAGGTTGCCTCTTTATTACGGATTAGATGTTCATTGAGGTCGACACGCTTTTGGCTGTGGTCAGCCGCAGGCGACGGAAAACCCGCATGAACGCTGGCGACAAAGCTCGATAAGAGCAAGGGTATGGCTTGAATGGGTATGGGTTGCATGTCTCGGTT
>CAINAY010000280.1 GCA_903846425.1 uncultured Noviherbaspirillum sp. | reverse complement strand
GAACAAATTTAATTGCGCTTCGGATGAAATAGTTAGTGTGCCTTTGACGACTTCGCCAGTATTTTGAAATTTCGGCATGCTAGCAGGAAGGCAGAGATTGGCCTCTGCTATTTTTGGTTTTGCATATACATTAGCCGATATCTGCTCTAATGTTTTTTTATCCTGGTGTATATGTTTTGGTTTGTATACGCCATCGGCGGTGGTGATTTCGGTAACAGATTTGAGTAAATCTTGTGATTTTTCTGAGCCATTTTCTGCGGCAGCTATAGTATTTTTTAAGATGCTCCATTGATCTTTTAGCTGGTTTAATTGTCCAGTTTCTTTAAATTTTTTTAGGTCATTCATCTGAATTTCCATCAAACTATTCACACTGCGCGCATAGGACGAAGCTTGGATAATTTCAATTTTCATTTTGTTGAGTACAGTATCGATGACCTCACGATGTTGAGTTTTCAAGTCTGGCTCTTTTCGAAAAAAAAGGAAAAAGTTCTTTAAGGGGTTAGTAGATGAGTTACTTCTTTCTAGATCACCTGATTTGTTAACTTTGACCGAGCCGCCAAATTTTTCTGCGTCGGTTATCACTTTCAAAGCCTGATCTACCGTTTGGTACTGTCTTTTAGGTACGTTAAGCATATAGTCCTCGCAATATCAAAAATGAAATAAACGATGCTCCTTTGTGACATTGCCGTTACGCAAGTTCAGGCGTCCATCGACCATTAATGAATCGCCGATTGACTATGGAAAGTGTTGGAAACATCCCTCATCACATGTTGCGAAGGTACAATCCGAAAGTTTTGAAATTTTGGGAGCTGTTTTGAATCCTTATCCTCACCCCATCATCGCCCGCGAGGGCTGGCCTTTTTTAGCTCTGGCGCTGGCGGCCGCTGCCATTGCCACGGCCTTTCTTGGGAGCTGGTCTTGGCCATTCTGGATCATTGCTATATTCGTCTTGCAGTTTTTTCGCGATCCACCGCGGATGATTCCCCAAAAGCCCAA
The DNA here is from genome assembly GCA_903846425.1 of uncultured Noviherbaspirillum sp. Classification (GTDB taxonomy): domain Bacteria; phylum Pseudomonadota; class Gammaproteobacteria; order Burkholderiales; family Burkholderiaceae_D; genus Pernthalerella; species Pernthalerella communis. Next base: position 767 of record CAINAY010000280.1, on the reverse strand, counting down.
TGCGGTGCTGTCGCCTGCCGACGGACGCATCGTGGTGGTGGAAAAAGCGCACGATCCCTACGCCAATCGCGAGGCGCTAAAGATTAGCGTTTTCATGAACGTGTTTAATGTCCATTCCAATCGCTCGCCTGTCGATGGCAAGATTGAGAAGGTGGAGTACTTCCCAGGTAAATTCGTGAATGCGGATTTGGATAAGGCATCCACTGAGAATGAGCGCAATGCCGTGGTGATGACTGCCACCAATGGTCAAACAGTGACGTTTGTGCAGGTAGCTGGATTAATCGCTCGCCGCATACTTTGTTATGTTCATGAGCAAGATATTATGGCTCGTGGTCAGCGCTATGGATTTATTCGCTTCGGTTCGCGGGTGGATGTGTATCTGCCGCTGACGGCGCGTCCTCTCGTCACTGTGGGTGAAAAAGTTTCAGCAACCGAAACCATTCTTGCTGAATTTTGAAGCTAAGCTTCTTTACTGTCGGTTACCATTCACGGCATGACTCTATTTACTAATCGCAAAAATAAACCGAAGGCTGGGCAGGGTAGGCCTTTTCGTTTTCAACGATTTCCAGTGAGGCGGTTGCCGCCGACCGGCGACAGCCTTCCGCGGTCGACACCTTTGCGTAGTAAGGGTATTTACCTGCTACCCAATGCGTTTACAACAGCCGCATTATTTTGCGGTTTTTATGCGATTGTGATGGCCATGAATGGCCAGTTCTCCAACGCCGCTGTGGCCATCTTTGCGGCCATGGTGTTGGATGCTACCGATG
>CAINAY010000279.1 GCA_903846425.1 uncultured Noviherbaspirillum sp. | reverse complement strand
GTTTTTACTGTTGCTGTATCGCCATCCCATTCTGTAATCTCACCTACTAAGGAGTTATCTTTTTTTTTAACTCTCGCACCTACATTAAAATGCTCGTGCTCAGGATTGATCTTACTTATTTCGCCTAAGATATGCTCTCTTAAAGCTTTTACTTTCTCTTTACCAGGAACTTCCATTACCTTTGCAATACCTTTAGCTTTTTTAGGAGTTTGAGTCATTTGCGTAATGCCTTTACCGTTCTTAGCTTTTCTTTTTTCTTGGTGAGCTTGTCGGCGGTAGCGGCATCGCCTTACAAAATGCCTTTACAGCCCTTGGCTGATAAGCCCGGCCTCATAAAGATGAATGGCTTCGGCGCCAAGGTGTTTTATGTGCCATCTACGCTCTCCACTATCAAATGGGGTTACTTGCCAAATGCGAGTGATACACCGGTATTGACGGTTCCTTCTGGTGCGACAGTTGTATTTGATACGGTGTCACACGAAGGCATACTCGAAGATCAGGGTAGAAATCCTGTTCAGTATTTTGGTTCGCATGGCGTTCCTTCACGCATGGTATTAACTGATGCGATTGCAATTACTCAATCTAATTTGCCGCATGATTTTGCCAAAGACGGCCCACACATTGTGACTGGCCCAGTTGCCATACAAGGCGCAGAACCTGGCGATGTGTTGAAGATAGATATATTGGCAGTCACTCCGCGTGTGCCGTATGGCGTGATTTCTAATCGTCATGGTAAAGGCGCGTTGCCGGGTGAGTTTCCTGAAGGTGCAAAACCTGAGTCAGATGCTAGTTCAGCTGATCCTACAAAATTTCATAATGTATCGGTATTTACACCGATACGTAGAACAGCACGGGGTCAATGGGAAGGCGTTCTTAAAAATAAGAATGGTGCAGAGGTAACTTTTCCAACCGCGCCATTTATGGGTGTAATGGGCGTTGCGGCGGATACCAATGAATTAGTGCACTCTGTTCCGCCCGGTGTATTTGGCGGCAACATGGATGTGAAAGATTTGGCTGCGGGTACCACCGTTTATTTGCCAGTGTTTGTTAGTGGCGCTAATTTTTATACCGGTGATCCGCATATGTCACAAGGTAACGGCGAAGTCGCATTAACCGCGTTAGAGCATTCTATGCGTGCGACGTTTCGTTTTACGCTGTTAAAGAAAGGTGATGCACGTATCCCCTCATCGTCAGGCACTCTGGTGAAGCCTTTTGGTGAAACAAAAGAGTATTGGATTGCGATTGGTTTGCATCCTGATTTGAACGAAGCGATGAAAGACGCTGTACGTGAGTCGGTACGTTTTTTGTGTGAAGTGTTAGGGATGGATAGAGCTATTGCGTATGCGTATTTATCCGCAGCGACGGATTTCAATGTGTCGCAAGTGGTGGATAGAACCAAAGGCATACACAGCTTGATTCGTAAATCCGATTTTAAAAAATCGCGCGCCGCTGTCCATCGTTAATGTGATCTTAGCTGTGCAGTAGCGCGTTATGGCGAAACGTTCAGCAGCCTGAATCGTTAACGCTGCCATCGGGCATTATGGTATTGCACAGCTTGGCACCTTCTAATTTTGCACCATCCATTTTTGCACCTTTCAAGTTGGCGCCTTTCAGATTGGCAGCGCTAAAACTTGCCCCCGACAAATCAGCACCTTCTAGATTGGTGTCACGCAAAAAAGCATTCAAAAAATTAGCACCGTTTAGCTTGGCTTCGGACAGATTGGTTTTTTTCAAATTAGCACTTTCAAAATTCGTCGACAGCGTACGTTTTTCTAGGGGCCGTTGCGACAGATCAGCCTTAGACAAATTTGCACCCGAGAGATTAGCATTTTGAAAATCGGCGCCACGAAGATCGGCGCCTGCTAAAGCCGCATCAGTCAGGTCGCAATATTTGCAAGCATTCGTAACGCGTAAATTTTCTAACTTGTTGGGATCGGCGGCGTAGGTGGTTAATGTCACAGCTGCGATTGCTGTTGGCAACAGTAAAGTTTGTAAGCGGCGCAGGCTAGAAAATTTTCGCATGATGACTGTCTCTGTTAAAAAAGCAGGAAAAAATTATAAGTAGCTGATACGTGTGTAATAGGCAATTAAGCATTCAGAATACTACGTGAATGTAAAAGCTTATTTGCCTATGCAAAAGCGACTGAAAATCACCCCCAGCAAATCGTCTGAGGTAAATGCGCCTGTAATGCTGCTCAGGCGATCTTGCGCTAGGCGCAGTTCTTCGGCAAACAAATCGAGTGCGCTATCGTTTTGCGCCGCTAATTCATTGGCAACCATCAAATGTGACTGAGCACTTTTTAGTGCGAGTAGATGACGTTCACGCGCAAGATAAATCGACTCGCCTGTTTGCTGCCAGCCTGCGATTCGGAGTAATTCTCTTCTCAGTAAATCCATACCCAGACGTTCTGAGGCCGACAAATAAATATGGGTCGCATCAGACTCGATAGTGATCGATGCTTGATGACCCGACAGATCAATTTTATTCCAGATGCGTAGCAGTGGAATGTGTTCAGGAAGGCGTGAGACTATTTCTTCGTCGCCTCGTGTCGGTCCGCGGCTCGCATCTAAGATATGCAGAATGACGTCGGCACTTTCAACGGCTGCCCACGTGCGCGCGATGCCTATGCGTTCGACTTCACCATCAGCTTGCGCATCATCGCGGATACCTGCGGTGTCGATAATGTTGATAGGTATACCTTCAACTTGTATCGTTTCAGTGATTTTGTCGCGCGTCGTTCCTGCAATAGCGGTCACAATGGCAACGTCTGAACCGGCGAGCGCATTGAGTAATGAACTTTTACCAACATTCGGCTGACCTGCTAGTACGACATTTAATCCATCGCGCAATAGTGCTCCTTGTGATGCTTGATCTAGTACAGCATTCAATGCAGCGAGCACCGCGCTTAACTTGCCGCGCGCATTGGATTTTTCTAGAAATTCAATTTCTTCTTCAGGGAAATCAAGAGTCGCTTCCACTAGCATGCGCAAGTTAATCACTTGCTCAACCAGCTGATGAATCGCTAGCGAGAATGCACCTGACAATGATTGCGTCGCGAGTTTTGCAGCGGCTTCGGTCGAGGCTTCAATTAAATCGGAAACCGCTTCCGCTTGCGCCAGATCCATTTTTTCATTTTGAAAGGCGCGATAGGTAAATTCACCCGGATTAGCAAGGCGTAGCCCTATCTCCTGACCCGCTTCCAAGCAGCGACTGAGCAGCATTTGCAGCACGACCGGGCCGCCATGTCCTTGCAGCTCTAAGACGTCTTCACCGGTGTAGGAGTGCGGCGCAGGAAAATAAATCGCGAGCCCGGAATCAATCACGCTGCCATCAGCACGAATGAAATCGAGATAGCTTGCGTAGCGCGGTTTGAGTTCAGCAGAGTTATCTAACTTACAGATAGCGCGTGCTAATGATCGTAGATCTTTACCCGAAATGCGCACGACGCCAATGCCTCCGCGTCCCGGAGCGGTGGCAATAGCTGCGATGGGTGATGCATCTGAAAGCATGATGAGATTTTATCTGTAAACAAAAAAGTCCGTGGCCGATGGCGACGGACTTTAAAAGTCACTGCTGTGCGCAAAACGCAGCGCGAGAATTTATTTTGTCTTTTCTGCGTTTTTAGTGATCACCCATTGCTGCCCGATAGACAGCAGATTGTTGACGACCCAGTACAGCACTAAGCCCGCGGGGAAAAAGAAAAACATGACCGAAAACGCGATCGGCATAAACATCATTACTTTGGCTTGAATAGGATCCGGTGGTGTCGGATTGAGTTTGGTTTGTACAAACATCGATGCCGCCATGATCACTGGCAGGATGTACCAAGGATCGGGTGCAGCCAAATCTTGAATCCAACCTAACCACGGCGCATGGCGCATTTCTACGCTCGCCAGCAACACCCAATACAGCGCAATAAATACGGGAATCTGAACAACGACAGGAAGACAGCCGCCGAGTGGATTAATTTTTTCGGTTTTGTAGAGCTCCATCATGGCCGCATTCATTTGCTGTGGGTCGCCTTTATGGCGCTCACGAATAGCCGTCATTTTTGGGGTGACCAGCTTCATTTTTGCCATGCTGCGATAGCTGGCAGCAGACAGAGGGAAAAATGCCAGCTTGATTAAAATCGTAAGAACGATGATGGTCCAACCCCAGTTGCCGAGCAGCTTTTGAATTTGCTCCATCAACCAGAAAATAGGTTTGGCAATCAACGTTAACCAACCATAGTCTTTGACCAAATCAAAATCAGGAGCAAATTTTTCAAGGTTGGCCGATTCTTGCGGGCCGGTGTAAAGCTTGCCGGTTGATGTTGCTTTCGCTCCGGGCGCTATGCTGTCCATCTTCATAATAGTGCCAACGGCGTACAGCTTGTCATCAATTTTGCGTGTGAAAAGTTCGACATTGCCTTTATCCGTAGGAAGGAATGCCGAGACGAAATAATGCTGAACCATTGCGATCCAGCCTTTGTCGGTTTGTGCCGCAGGTGGTTGTTTGCCTTTGTCGATATCTTCGAAGGTGACTTTGCGAAACTTCTCTGCATCGGTATAGATTGCTGGCCCGGTGAACGTGCTGTAAAAGCTGGAGTCACCGTCGAGCTTGCTAGCGTCTCGTACTAGTTGCACATAGACCGATGGCGTAATTGCAGCCGTACTTCCATTTGTCACTTCGTGTGACAGCTCGATTTCATATTCGCCACGTTTGAACGTATACGTTTTGGTGAGCTTTACACCGTCTTGTTCAGCATCAAGAATCAGTTTCACGCTATTCGCGTTTTCTAGCGTGCGTATACCTGGGCGCGCACTAAATAATGAGCGGTGATTTGGAGCGCTTGTACCAATCAGCCCACTTTGACCGACGTAGGTACGACCAGAATCCGACTCCATTAAGACGACATTCTTGTTTTGGTTCGCGCTGTCTTTGTGTTGTAGTAGTTCGATTCGAGTGAGTTCGCCACCCGCGGTGTTGATTTCTGCTTTCAGCAGATCGGTCGTAATAGTGATTTTTTCGCCGGCTTGGGCGCTCACAGCGCCAGCGGGCACATCGGCACCGCTAGCCGCCGGAGTACTAACACTGGCTTGTGGCACTGAGGAATCGGTTTTGGTATTGGTCGTTGCGGTGCTGCTGGTGGAAGCGACTTCAGGCGCAAACATCGAGGCGCCACCGTTGTAGATAGTCCAGTTCTCCCACAGCATTAGCAGCGAGAGCGAGAAAATCACCAACAGCACAGTACGTTTGATATCCATAAGAGTCGCGAAAAGGAATAATGGTTCAGGGGTGTGAGCGCGTTACGTGGTCAGCCGCATTGGCGACCTCATTAGAGAGCTTACGTTTTGGTACAAGATCGACGCCACCGGCATGCCATGGATGACATTTGCATAAACGTTGACAGGCTAGCGCGCTACCGCGCAACGCGCCATGTTCAACGATGGCTTGCTGCGCATATTCCGAACAACTCGGATAAAAGCGACAATGCTGACCTAGTAGCGGACTGATCGCTATTTTGTAAATACGCAGTAGGATCAGCAGCAAGGATTTCATTAAATGTGGTGGCGAGTTTGACTACCGATAGAGCTTAGTAAAGTTCTAAGCTCAGCCGTTAGTGCAATTTTGCACGATTTTGAAGAAGCACTTTGCTTGCGACTCATCAGTGGATTGGTCAGGCGAATAATACAGTCCGTTGATGTCGATTCGGAGCGGCGGAAAATTTCTCTTGCAATGCGCTTGATCATATTTCGAGTCACCGCTCGTTGAGCTAATCTTTTCGCTACGACGATGCCTAGTCTGGCATGGCCAAGTGCATTCGATTGCTGGTAAAGCGCAAAGTGCTCAGTGCGCTTTACGGGGCGTAAACGAAAAACGGATGAAAACTCATCCGTTTTTAAAATACGCCGATGTCTGCCGAAATCTTCCGGACGATCGCCGGATAGAGTCTCGGGCAAGGTCGTGCTACCAGCCTTAAACGGCCAGACGCTTGCGGCCTTTGGCGCGACGCGCATTAAGTACAGCGCGTCCTGAGCGGGTAGCCATGCGTGCGCGGAAGCCATGCGTGCGCTTGCGGCGGACGACTGAGGGTTGATAGGTACGTTTCATGTTGGGTCTCGCTGATCGATATAGACTGAGCAAAAACCGGCGTAAATGCCCGGCCAAAATCTTGAATTACGGCGCCAAGTAGCCTTTACGGCAGCGCGCAACGCAGAGAACCGACGATTAGACAGCATTTAGGCTATTTCTGTCAATAACTTACCGCCTATAAACATAGGTTTATGTGGCCCAGCGGGTCGATTGGCGCCCGATTGCGCCATCTCCGGCCACGGATTCAAGGGCTTTCACTAGAGTTATATAATTAGCAAAAAAATTGGCTCATCAAAACGGTTGGCGATTCATCATTTTTGGGTCCTTCCTGTGGATAACTTGGCCCGGCAAGAGTAGAATAGCGGCTGTTCCGGCCAGCCTTTGCGCTGTGGCCGTCAGACCAACCTAGAACTTCGGGGCGCACCTTCTCCCGTTGCTCCCAATACCGAATCAACGCATGGAAGAATTCTGGCAGACCTGTGCATTGCGGCTGCAGCAGGAGCTAACGCCTCAGCAATTTAGCGCCTGGATCAAGCCACTGGCAATGCTCGACTTTGAGGACGGGCGTCTGCGCATCGCTGCGCCGAATCGTTTCAAACTCGATTGGGTCAAAACCCAATTTGCCGATCGCATCACGACGATTGCCGCAGAATTTTGGCAGTCACCGGTCGACGTACAGTTTGTGCTTGACCCTCGTAACGGGCAGCTTAAAAAAACAGCAGGTCCAAGCGCGCCGACAAACTCCGTGATGTCTTCTGACGCCCCGACCGAGCGCGCAGCGCAGCCTGAGGAAACGCATTTACGCCGCGATCAGAGCCGTATTAATCCGGCGCTGACTTTCGATAGCTTTGTAACCGGTAAAGCCAATCAGCTAGCTCGGGCTGCCGCCATACAGGTGGCTAGTAACCCGGGAATTTCCTACAACCCGCTATTTTTATATGGTGGTGTCGGATTGGGTAAAACCCACTTGATTCATGCGATTGGTAATCAGGTACTGGCAGACAATCCCTCCGTCAAGATTCGTTACATCCATGCAGAGCAGTATGTGCGCGATGTCGTTACAGCTTATCAGCGTAAGGGCTTTGATGATTTCAAGCGTTATTACCATTCGCTGGATTTGCTGTTAATTGATGATATTCAGTTTTTTGGCGGTAAAAACCGTACGCAAGAAGAATTTTTCTACGCGTTCGAAGCGCTAATCGCTGCCAAAAAGCAGATCATCATTACCAGCGATACCTATCCCAAAGAAATTACGGGTATGGATGATCGTTTGATCTCTCGCTTTGATTCAGGTTTGACCGTCGCAGTTGAGCCGCCCGAGCTAGAAATGCGCGTGGCTATTTTGTTGAAAAAAGCAGCTCTCGAGGGCGCTGCATTCTCCGACGATGTGGCTTTTTTTGTGGCCAAGCATTTGCGCTCGAATGTGCGTGAGCTCGAAGGCGCACTGCGTAAAATTCTTGCCTATTCGCGCTTTCACGGGAAAGACATCACGATTGATGTCGTTAAAGATGCATTGAAAGATTTGCTGTCGGTGCAGAATCGACAGATTTCGGTTGAGAACATACAAAAAACCGTTGCTGACTTTTTTAATATCAAAGTCGCTGACATGTATTCAAAAAAACGGCCAGCGAATATTGCTCGGCCTCGGCAGATAGCAATGTACTTGGCTAAAGAGCTGACGCAAAAAAGTCTGCCTGAGATTGGTGAATTGTTTGGCGGGCGTGATCACACGACCGTGCTACATGCTGTACGAAAGATTGCTGCGGATCGTAGTAAAAATCCCGAATGCAATCACGAGCTTCACGTGTTGGAGCAAACCTTAAAGGGCTGAGCTGGCGTTAAACCAGAGCAGCAAATAAAAAAGAACCAAAAATGCTGATACAGAAAGCGACTCGCGAAAGGAACGCACGATGCTACTGGTAAAAATTCACAGGGACGCTTTGTTGCGGCCACTGCAAATTGTGAGTGGTATTGTCGAGCGTCGGCACACATTGCCGATTCTCGCCAATATCCTCATCCGAAAAGATGGGGAGAACGTCTCCTTGCTATCTACGGACATAGAGGTGCAGATCAGCACCCACGCTGCCATCGGATCGGGAAAAGATGTGGTTGCGACGACGGTCGCCGCTCGTAAGCTGTTGGATATTTTGCGAGCCCTTCCGGAGGCGGAAGTGTCGCTGTCTCTGACTAACAAGCGTATGACAGTGCAAAGTGGCAAATCGCGCTTTGCCTTACAGACGCAGTCAGCGGAAGAGTTTCCTACCGTTGCTCAAGCTGAGCATTTTTCGGCCAAGGTTGTTTTGCCGCAGAAAACGCTTAAGCACCTTTTCAACATGGTCCATTTTTCTATGGCCCAGCAAGATATTCGTTATTACTTGAATGGTTTGCTGTTGGTGGTCGATGGCAAGAACGTGATTGCGGTGGCCACGGATGGACATCGACTGGCATTTTCTCAGATCGTAACCGAGCAAGAGTTCGTGCGTCAGGAAGTCATAATTCCGCGCAAAACGATTTTGGAATTACAGCGCCTGCTGGAAGAAACGGATGATCCCGTTACTCTGCAAATCGCAACCAATCAGGTAAAGCTCGATTTCTCGGATATTGAGCTGATATCCAAACTGGTCGAGGGTAAATTCCCTGATTACACTCGCGTGATTCCTAAAGTGTATAAAAATAACTTTTCGATTGATCGCGATGTTTTGCTGCGCTCACTGCAGCGCACAGCCATCATGACCTCGGATAAATTTAAAGGCGTGCGTTGTGTGATTGCGCCGGGTAGCTTGAAGATCAGCTCCACGAATGCCGATCAGGAAGAGGCGGTTGAAGAACTCGAAATCGATTACAGCGGCGACAGCGTCGACATTGGTTTTAATGTGACGTATTTGTTAGATGTCTTGAACAATTTGAAATGCGATCAAGTCAGCATTTCTCTGGGCGATGCGAATTCATCAGCATTGATAACGGTTCCAGATGATCCGAATTTCAAATATGTCGTTATGCCGATGAGAATTTGAAACACGTAACTCGTTATGCGAAGGGGCCCGCTGGCCCCTTCGACGCATTATTAACACAGTGATTTACTGCGCAATTGTTTTATTAAGGTAGCCATGGCCGCAATTCCATCAGAAAACAGCAATCCGTCTAACCAATATGGCGCGTCATCCATACAAATTCTTGAGGGCCTAGAAGCGGTTCGAAAACGACCGGGTATGTATATCGGCGATACGTCCGACGGCACTGGTTTGCATCATCTGGTATTTGAAGTGTTGGATAACTCTATCGATGAGTCCCTTGCTGGTCATTGCACGGAAATTGACGTCACCATCCATTCGGATAATTCGATCTCTATTCGCGATAATGGTCGCGGCATACCGACCGGCATCAAGTGGGATGATAAACACGAGCCTAAGCGTAGTGCGGCTGAAATTGTGATGACCGAGTTGCATGCAGGCGGAAAATTCGATCAAAACTCCTACAAAGTTTCTGGTGGCTTGCATGGTGTGGGTGTTTCATGCGTTAACGCACTGTCCAAAAAGTTGCGTCTTACCATACGTCGCGATGGCAAACAATGCTTCATGGAGTTTGCGCATGGTATTCCGCAAAATCGTGAAACAGAAACTCAAGACGGCATAGAAGTTTCGCCTATTAAAGTAGTGGGTGACACCGATAAGCGTGGTACCGAAGTTCATTTTTGGGCTGACGAAGAAATTTTCTCTCATGTTGAGTACCACTACGACATTCTCGCCAAGCGCATACGCGAACTATCGTTTTTGAATAATGGCGTGCACATTAAGTTGACAGATCAGCGCACTGGCAAAGAAGAAAGCTTTGCTTTTGAGGGCGGCACTCGCGGTTTTGTTGAGTACATCAATAAAAATAAAAATGTACTCCATCCAAATGTGTTTCAGGCGACCGGCGAGCGCATGTCTGAACACAATACGCAGATTTCAGTCGACGTATCCATGCAATGGAACGATGCTTTCAATGAGCAGGTGCTGTGCTTCACTAATAATATTCCGCAGCGTGATGGCGGCGCGCATTTGACGGGTTTGCGTGCAGCGATGACACGCGTCATTAATAAATACATTGATGAACACGAGTTCGCTAAAAAAGCCAAAGTTGAAATTGCCAGTGATGACATGCGCGAAGGTTTGACTTGCGTGTTGTCGGTCAAAGTGCCTGAGCCGAAATTTAGTTCACAAACCAAAGACAAGCTTGTTTCATCGGAAGTTCGCGGCCCGGTAGAAGAAGTGGTCGCTAAGACGCTAACTGATTATTTGGCGGAGCGTCCGCATGATGCAAAAATTATTTGCGGAAAAATTGTTGAGGCGGCGCGCGCACGCGAGGCGGCGCGTAAAGCTCGAGAGTTAACGCGGCGTAAAGGCATCATGGACGGCTTGGGTTTGTCGGCAAAACTGGCTGACTGCCAAGAGAAAGACCCCGCACTATGCGAGTTGTACATCGTCGAGGGTGACTCAGCGGGTGGTTCGGCTAAGCAGGGTCGTGATAGAAAATTTCAAGCGATTCTTCCTTTGCGCGGCAAGGTATTAAATGTCGAGAAGGCGCGTTTTGAAAAAATGCTTTCTTCTGAGCAGATAACTACCTTGATAGCGACGTTGGGTACGTCGATAGGTGCTGATGAATTCAATATCGATAAATTACGCTATCACCGCATTATCATCATGACCGATGCGGACGTTGATGGTGCGCATATTCGAACCCTGCTGTTGACCTTGCTGTATCGCCAGATGCCACTGTTAGTCGAGCGTGGGCATGTATATATCGCGCAGCCACCTTTGTATAAAGTAAAGCATGGCAAGGATGAGCGCTATTTGAAAGACGATTTAGAAGAAGCTAGCTACATGATGCAAATCGCGCTAAATGATGCAGCGCTGGTGCCTTCTGAAAACGCAGCAGCGATTACGGGTGATGCCTTGGCTGAATTGGTTCGTAAGTACAACACAGCAAACGCCATCATCATGCGTCTCTCACGCGTGATTGATGATGCGGCGTTGTCAGCCATCATGACCGGCGTAACGCTCGATTTGGACACCGCAGAGTCTTCTGCGGCATCTGCCGCTTCGTTGGCTGCGGCGATTAATGATCCTGCAGTGACGGTGACAGCAACCAGCGATGAATTATCGGCGCGCCGTAGCCTCCGGATTGCGCGCCGTCATCACGGTAATTTAAAAATCAGTGTGATCGATGCCGATTTTGTGGTGGGTGCGGATTATGGTTTGTTAGCTGAGGCCGCCGCGACGTTCAAAGGATTGATTGGGTCAGGTGCTTTAGTGCGACGGGGTACAGGCGAGAAAATACGAGAATCGGCCATCATCGATTTCCATCAAGCGATGGCCTGGTTACGGGATGAGGCAGAGCGCGGCGTCACCAAGCAGCGCTACAAAGGTTTGGGTGAAATGAATCCAGAGCAGTTGTGGGAGACCACGATGGATCCAACCGTGCGCCGTCTACTGAGAGTTCAGATTGAAGATGCGATCGCAGCCGACCAAATCTTCACCACGCTGATGGGCGACGATGTTGAGCCCAGACGGGCATTTATTGAGAAGAACGCACTAGCAGCTGGAAATATTGACGTTTAATTTGATTCATCTTTGACTAAAAGTCATAAGTGTATCGACCGAACGATAGGCTTATTGATTTTTAGTGTGAATATACTGTCTCCAGATTCTTAATCTGGCATGACATGGCTATTCAAGCAATTATTTTTGACGCTTACGGCACGCTCTTCGATGTGTATTCGATGGGCGTGCTGGCAGAGCGACTCTTTCCCGGGCGCGGTAGCGCGCTGGCGGATCTTTGGCGTGACAAGCAGATTGAATACACCCGCTTGCGCACGCTCTCCAACACCTACAAGCCCTTTTGGGAAGTAACGCAGGATGCGCTAATTTTTTCTTGCCGCAAGCTAGGCCTTGATCTAACGCTCGATGCGCAAAATCAGCTTATGGGTCAATACGCCAAACTGTCAGTCTTTCCAGAATGCCTTGATGTGCTTACCCGCTTGCGCGAGCGTGGGATGAAGCTAGCCATACTTTCGAATGGCAATCCCGACATGCTTGAAGCGGCGGTTCACGCTGCAGGTATGGATGATTTGCTGAATGCAGTTTTGTCCGTGCATCTGGTAAAAAAATTCAAGACCGCACCCGAAGCGTATCAACTTGGACCGGACACGTTCGGCTTAGCAGCAAGAGACATGTTGTTTGTGTCGAGCAATGCCTGGGACATTTGCGGTGCAGCTTGGTTTGGTTATCCAACCTTCTGGGTGAATCGTGCGAATGCCCCGATGGAAGAGTTAGGCGTCACACCGAAAGGCAGTGGAACATCGCTGAATGATTTGTTAAATTTTGTTGGCGCTGGTTAGTCAAAGCCAGCGCATTTTTTTATGACTATTAACGCAGGAAAGACCAACGAAATGACTAAACGAACTGATTGCCATGGATTGCAGGTAGATACCGTTCTTCAAAATTTTATTGAGGACAAGGTCTTACCAGGCACAGGTTTGACGAGCGACGCGTTTTGGAAAGGCTTCGCGCAAATCGCTAATGACTTGGCACCAAAAAATGCGGCTTTGTTAGCCGAGCGTGATCGTTTGCAACATGAACTCGATGCGTGGCACAAAGCGCATCCAGGACCGATTGCTGATGTAGCTAAGTACCGTGAATTTTTGGAATCGGTTGATTATTTAGTACCAGTACCTGAGCATGTTCATGTGACAACTGAAAACGTCGATGCTGAATTATCAGTAACGGCGGGCCCACAATTAGTAGTGCCTATATTGAATGCGCGTTATGCACTGAATGCTGCCAATGCTCGTTGGGGTTCTTTGTACGATGCCTTGTATGGCACCGATGCGATTCCTGAAACCGATGGCGCAACTCGTGCCGGTGCATACAACCCTGTGCGCGGTGACAAGGTGATTGCATTTGCTAGAAATTTTTTGGATCAATCAGCGCCATTAGCAAGCGGCTCACATGCCAACGCAACAGCGTATGTTGTCAACGCAGGTCAATTGGCGGTTACGCTGGAGGATGGCAGCACGGTAGGATTAAAAGAAGCGGTAAAATTTATCGGCTATCAAGGTGAGGCATCGTCACCTTCGTCGGTACTGTTAAAAAATCACGGGATTCACATCGACATCCTTATTGATCGCAACACATCCATCGGAAAATCAGATGCCGCAGGCATATCAGATATTGTCATCGAATCGGCATTGTCGACTATTCTCGATCTAGAGGATTCAGTCACTGTGGTTGATGGAGCAGATAAAGTCGTGGCCTATGAAAATTGGTTGGGTATTTTAAAAGGCACCTTGGTTGAAAGCGTGAGTAAGGGCGGCAAAACATTTGACCGTACATTGAATGCTGATCGTGAATACAAAAGCGCAAACGGACAAACAGTAAAACTACATGGCCGCTCATTACTGTTTTTACGCAATGTAGGTCATCTGATGACGAATCCAGCGATTCTCATGGCCGATGGCAAAGAAATTCCTGAAGGTATATTAGATGCAGTGGTGACAACGACGATTGCGCTGCATGACTTGAAGCGCCCTGCAGCTCAGACAATAGGAAATACTCGTACCGGATCGGTCTATATCGTTAAACCAAAAATGCATGGCCCGAAAGAGGTTGCCTTCGCAGCCGAATTATTTGGTCGTGTTGAAGCTATGCTTGGTCTGAAAGAGAACACGGTTAAGTTGGGCATCATGGATGAAGAGCGTCGTACATCCGCTAATTTGAAAGCCTGCTTGAAAGAAGCATCGAAGCGGGTTGCTTTCATTAATACCGGATTTTTAGATCGTACCGGCGACGAGATGCATTCATCTATGACGGCAGGTCCAATGATGCGCAAAGGGGATATGAAAACATCCACCTGGCTCTCAGCGTATGAGCGCAGTAACGTATTGACGGGTCTTTCATGCGGCATGCGCGGTCGTGGTCAAATAGGTAAAGGTATGTGGGCT
>CAINAY010000278.1 GCA_903846425.1 uncultured Noviherbaspirillum sp. | reverse complement strand
CCCTGCAGATAGCGATTTAATTCGCTGCTGTTAGATTTGTAGATATCTGGAGTCAAATGCGCTTAGCTGTAATCGGTGGCGGTGTAGTAGGTGTCAGCACCGCGTATTACTTGGCAGAAGCCGGGCACGAGGTCGCTTTATTTGAACGCTACGGTAACGTGGCTCAAGAAGCCAGCTTTGGTAACCTCGACTTAATGGGTCCCTCCGGACTCAGACTATGGGCCACACCGGGTGCGCCTTCACGTATTTTTTCTATGCTGTTTCGACCTGAATCGCCATTGGCATTCAGCGCGCGATTCGAGCCCGCCATGTGGCGCTGGCTAAAACGCTCGATGTCGGAATCGGCGCTCAGCCGTTTCAAACAAAATCAACAACGCTTATATCGCCTGGCAAGCTACAGCCAGGAGTTAATGCAGCATCTGGTTCAGACACGCGAATTAGATTTCCAGCAGCGAAACAGCATGATGATCATGTTTCGCACCGCGCGTGAACTCGAGATGGCGCATCCCTATATGGAGTTACTAGGCGAGTTTGGCAGTCGTAACGAATTACTCGATCCCGAAGCCGCTCGCCTGCTAGAGCCGGCCTTATCGACCGAAACACCGTTCCACTCAGCGCTGCATGTACCGGATGACTGGGCAGGTAACTGCCCGCTGTTTGTGCGCCAACTCAAAACACTGTCACAAGACATCGGGGTTGAATTTCATTTCAACAGTGAGATACAAGCGATTCGTCCTGAACTAGGTGGCACCACGCTGCAACTCGAGGGACGTAACGTCGATGTCGACGCAGTGGTGATTGCCGCGGGCAGTGACAGCGTTCGTCTGCTTAAAACCATGGGTATTAGTTTGCCGATTTATCCGGTAAAAGTATATTCAGCGTCGATGGCGATACAGGAGTTTGAACTCGCGCCTCAAACATCTTTATTCGATGATACTTATCGCGTGGGTTTGACCCGACTGGGTAAACGTATTCGAATTGCCGGTTGCGCCGAGCTAGGCTCTTCTAATCTTGATCTGCATCACAAAGCCGTGAACACTCTCGTCAAAGTTGCAGATGACTGGTTTCCGAACGCTGCGAACTATCGTGCAGCAAGCTTTTGGTGTGCGCCCACAGCGATGCTGCCCGAAGGCGTGCCACTGATAGGACCAACTCGCTATTCCAACGTATTCGTCAATACCGGACATGGATCCGCTGCATGGGCATTAGCTGCTGGCAGTGGCAAACTAATGGCTGACATGATTACTGGACGTCGTACCGAAATCGATACCGACGGCCTGACTCTGACCCGCTATGGCGATCGCATGCGCTGATGCGCAACCTACTGATTTATTCACCGTCGCTCAGATACGAGCGATAGAGCAAGCCGCACTCAATCAACTACCTGCGGGAACCTTGATGAAACGCGCTGGCAAAGCGGTTGCCGATGCCACCCTTGCACTGCTCCCCAAAGACACCTCTGTTCGACGCATACTGATTGCTGTTGGCCCCGGCAATAATGGCGGCGATGCGCTTGTAGCGGCTCTCGAACTCGCAACGCATGACGTACCTGTCTCCATCGTTATGCCTGTCGCTCCAGCGCATTTATCTTCCGATGTAAAAACTGCATTAGATAACGCTAAGAGCAATTTTATTTCTTTCATCAAATTCAGTGATCTGCTGAATAATCAACAATGGGATTTCGCCATCGACGGCTTGTTTGGCATAGGCCTCACACGTGCAGTGCAGGGAGAGTTTCGTGCACTGGTCAATTACCTAAACAACTTATCGTGTCCGATTCTGGCTATTGATGTCCCGAGTGGGCTAAACGCTGATGATGGCAGTCTGGTGGGCCCAGATGGCGTAGCGGTCAAGGCGAGCACCACGATTAGCTTCATTGCTAACAAACCGGGATTACATACGCTGCATGGACGTGATTATGCCGGCGCGCTCATGGTCAATGACTTGGATATTCCGCGCAGCCTGTTTGGCATACCTGTGGCAGAACTGAATCGACCCGAATTGTTTAGCTCATCGCTGCACCCTCGTGCCCATGCATCGCATAAAGGCAGTCATGGCGACTTAGTCGTGATGGGCGGCGCCAGCGGTATGACTGGTGCGGTACTACTGGCCGCACGAGCTGGTGCGATGACGGGAGCAGGCCGCGTATTTGCAGGGTTTTTAGATACTGCTCCACCCTTTGATCCAGTTCACCTTGAACTGATGTGTCGATCTGCGCAGTCGTTAAATCCAACTCGCGGCGCTATCGTCGTCGGACCTGGCATGGGTATGTCGAGAGAAGCCCATGATCTATTAGCACGCATGCTCTCAACTGATTTGGATTTGGTAATCGATGCTGATGCGCTGAATCTGCTGGCGGTAGAGCCTGGTTTGCAACAACGTTTAATTCAGCGTCGTGCAGCCACACTGTTGACACCACACCCACTGGAAGCAGCAAGATTATTAGAAATACCTGTTGAAGAAATTCAAAAAGATAGATTGGATGCTGCTAAAAAATTAGCGACTAAGTTTCAATCCGTGGTGATCTTAAAAGGTTCGGGAACCGTCATTGCCAACCCTGACAACTCTCTCATTATCAATACGACTGGCAACCCTGCATTAGCAACGGCTGGTACAGGCGATGTATTAGCTGGCCTGTGCGGCTCTTTGCTGGCCCAGCAGTGGCCTATTTGGGATGCGGCTCTCGCAGCAGTGTGGATTCATGGGTATGCAGCGGATTGCATGGTTAATGAAGGAATTGGACCAATAGGAATAACTGCACCTGAACTATTACCTTATCTGCGAAAAAGTTTGAATCAACTACTTCTAACTTGAAGCGTATCGGCCACTACACGACCGGCAGCAATAGTCAGCGTTCGAGAACAACGCGCAGCAATCGCCGGATCATGCGTCACAAGCACTAAGGTCGATCCCTGTTCTCGATTAAGTCCAAACATCAAATCAATGACGGCCTCACCAGTAGCGGCGTCCAAGCTACCCGTAGGCTCATCCGCGAGCAGTAATTTAGGTTCGGTCACAAAAGCCCGCGCCAGTGCAACGCGTTGTTGTTCTCCACCAGACATAAATTTTGGATAATGATTCAAACGCTGCGACAGACCAACTCGTGACAACATGTGGTCAGCTTTTTGACGCGCTTGTCCATCCGCTCGCAATTCCAGCGGTAGCATGACGTTTTCTACTGCGGTTAAGTGAGGTAACAATTGAAACGACTGGAACACAAAGCCTAAGGTCGATTTTCTCATCGCTGCGCGACCATCTTCGTCCAACGCATACAGATCGATGCCATCAATTAGCACCTGCCCTGAACTGGGCGTATCCAATCCAGCCAGTAAACCAAGCAGAGTAGACTTACCAGAGCCGGAGGCACCCATCAGCGCCAACGTTGCGCCGGAACGCACGGTAAAATGGATGTCATTCAAGATCGTCAGTTCACCACTGGAGTCCGTGACTTTTTTAGTCAGTCCAGTAACCTCGATCAAGTTAAGTGTCAGGGAGTTTTCAGGCATGCAGAATCGACTAGGCAATCTTTTAAAAAATCTAATTTTCGCAATCGTCAGCACTCTGCTGAGCACCGCGCTACCTGCGCATTCTGCAGCAAAAACCTTGCTCGTGCTTGGGGATAGCTTATCCGCTGAATACGGCCTGCCCAGAGGCAGTGGCTGGGTCAACCTGCTTGATAAGCAACTGCAATCAGACAAAGTTAACGCAAGCGTGATTAACGCCAGCATCAGTGGTGAAACCAGCGCCGGAGGCAAAACACGGCTCCCAGCTTTGTTGGCGCAACACAAACCCAGCATCGTGATTGTCGAACTAGGTGGAAATGATGGCTTACGTGGCCTGTCTCTAGCGGCGACTCAGTCAAGTTTAAGAGAAATAATTTCTCTTTCGTCGAATGCAGGAGCCCAGGTCGTTTTATTGGGAATGCGCATGCCTCCCAACTATGGCATTGATTACGCAAAACGATTTGCGGCGATGTATCAGGGATTAGCACGCGAAAAATCAGTGAAGTTAGTACCGTTTTTTTTGCAGGGACTGGATGACGTTGAACAATTTTTTCAACCAGACCGAATTCACCCCAACCAACGCGCACAAGCTATATTGCTAGACAATGTGTGGCCCGTACTTAAACCACTGCTTAAATAAATCGTCACGGGCCTTCGCATCATCATGAAATACCCTTCACTTTTAAGCGGGGCAGAATTACTGTCTGATCTAGCGGCATATGACAGCATTATCGACGTGCGTTCTGAGGCAGAATTCGCGCTCGACCACATCCCCGGAGCCATCAACTGCCCTGTTTTGAATAACGACGAACGAATCAGAGTAGGGACTCTCTACAAACAAACCAGCGCTTTTGACGCAAAGAAAATCGGTGCAGCTCTAGTAGCAAAAAATATTGCTGAGCATTTGCAAAACACATTTCTTGAAAAGCCTCGCGATTGGCGACCTTTGGTTTATTGCTGGCGCGGTGGCAATCGCAGCGGCTCTATGGCGCACATTCTGGCAAGAATTGGCTGGCCAGCTATGCAGCTGGAAGGTGGGTACCGAGAGTATCGGCAAGAAATTGTTAAACAGCTCGACGCATTAGCTAATGAACATCGATTTGCAGTTATTTGCGGTACCACCGGAAGCGGCAAGAGTCGCTTACTAACTACCTTAGCTCAAGCCGGCGCTCAAGTGCTCGATCTAGAAAATCTCGCTGCTCATCGTGGCTCAGTTCTCGGCGGCTTACCCGATGAAGATCAACCGTCTCAAAAGCTTTTTGAAAGCCGAATTTGGAATGTGCTAAGCCACTGTTCAACCGATCAAATCATATTAGTTGAATCAGAAAGCAAAAAAATCGGTAACTTGCGGGTACCCGAGTTATTGATGGAAAAAATACGATCTTCTGAGTGTATACGACTGACTTTAGATACCAGTGAACGCGTCAAACTGCTGCTTGAAGACTATCCACACCTACGCCGCGATACCGATCAACTGATGTCTCTTTTGTCGCACCTAACACCGCTGCACGGCCATACGAAAATGCGGCACTGGCAGTCTCTCGCGGAATCAAATGACATCAGCACGCTGGTCGAATCACTTTTGGTGGAGCACTACGATCCGGCCTATCTGAAATCGATAGAACGAAATTTTGAGAACTACGCTAATGGAACCGTGGTTACTTTGCCGAACATAACAACGGCATCATTTGAACAGGCTACACGCCAGATCATGCAGCAATTCGATCTGGCGCTGGCTCCAAGCTGAGACTGTATTCCTGCCTTATTGTTTGACCGGCGCAGTTTCAGACTTCGCTTTCGCGACGGCAGCAGGTTTGAGAATTTCTGCGTTAGCGCGTTTTTTGATCACGCCCAAGTAAGCAGCCATTTCCTGAGCGGCTAAAAATTCATTCACTTGTTGCTCTTCAGATTTAGCACTCGCCTCATCAGCAGGCTGCTCGACGATTTTATTGATACGGAAAATTCGATAGCCCATACCGCCCAGATTGACACCTACAAAGGCCGGCAGTTTATTTGCATCTGCCTTCATAATGGCATACACCGCGGGAGGTGGCGTACTCGAATTATTGTTACGCGATATGGCTTTGGCTGCAGAGAACTCTGCTGTTCCACCATTACGCAATTCAGCCAACTTAGCCTCGCCTGTCTTTAGCGCGAGTTTTTCTGTTTCCAGCAGCATGATGGACTCTTCTACCTGCTGCCTGACTTGTGCCAATGGGCTATGCGTCACCGGCTTATAGTCAACGACACGGCCTGCAATCAAAAAGCGCGGGCCGACTTCAATGGCTTCTGTATTACGCTTATTTTTGGTAGCCTCATCCGAAAAAATCGCGCTTAAAAATTTAGGCTGATTGTAGGCTGCTGTTTTTGGATATGCCGTGGTTGGCTTACGTGTGAGACCACTGATCGTTTCTATTTTCAGGCCGAGTTTCTCAGCGACAGGCTTCAAGCTATCAGGCTGTTCGTAGACCATGTTGGTGAAAATTTCCGCCATCTCGGAATATTTTTTTCCGACTTGCTGACGACGAATTTCATCGGTGATGTTGGCCTTAACTTCTGACAGCGGACGCGTTGTCGCCGCTTTTAAAGCGGTCAAACGAATAATGTGAAAGCCAAAATCAGATTGAACTACATCACTGATCTCACCTTCTTTTAGCGCGTAGGCAGCTTCTTCAAAGGGTTTGACCATCATGCCTTTGCCAAAGAAATCCAAATCACCACCGCGCTCCGCTGAACCAGGGTCTTGTGAATTTTCTTTGGCCAGTTTTGCAAAGTCATTCGGGCTCTTGCGTAACTGAGCAAGAATCTTCTCTGCCTTGGCTTTTGCTGCGGCTTTATCGGCCGCTGGGGCATCTTTGCCCGCCGCGATCAAAATGTGGCTAGCACGACGCTGCTCGTCGGTCTTATAACGCGCTAAATTTTGGTCGTAATATGCTTTGATGTCTGCATCGCTCACCACAATGCGAGCCTCAACAACATCAGGGTTAAATACGACGACTTCTGCTTTAACTAT
>CAINAY010000277.1 GCA_903846425.1 uncultured Noviherbaspirillum sp. | reverse complement strand
GTTTATTAAACTCGCGTTGAGCAAATAGCTCCAGGTGGTTTTCAACCAGGGTCAGCGCCATACGTCGCGTGACAAAAGCGACTTTTTCCATGCGGCGGATCTGTATCGCCAGACATTCCGACGCATTTCTTGCACCTATGCCCGCTGGATCAAAGCTTTGTAAAAGTTTGAGTGCCACCATCAGCTCGTCAAACTCAATATCTAATTCTTCGGGCAGACGACCGTGAATATCTTCTAAAGGTTCTTCGAGATAGCCATTGTCATCTAAGGCTTCAATCAGTAGCTCGACGAGTGCACGATCACGACGATTGTTGACGGTGACGGATAGCTGCTCGAGTAAGTGCTCACGCAACGTACATTCATGCGCTTCTAGCTGAGGACGGCCGTTATCATCTTCGGGCGCTTTAGATGAGCGCGAGACGTCATCAAAACTCCAGTCAGCATCATTGCCCGTATTACCTTCATCGCCACCTTCACCGGCTGGGGTGCCCTCAGCACTTGTTTCAACAGGAGCGCTGACCTCGCCTGAGCCTTCGCCGACGGAATCAGCAGGTGCTGAAAGTGGTGCCTGGCTAATAGCGCCGTCGCTCAGCAATCGTACTGAATGATCTAAAGGGTCATCTAAGCGTTCGAGCAGGGGATTGTCGGACAGCATTTGCTCGAGTTCCTGATGCAGCTCGAGTGTAGACAGTTGCAACAGGCGTATCGATTGCTGCAGCTGAGGCGTCAGTGCAAGATGTTGTGATACGCGTAGCTGTAAAGTCTGTTTCATTGTCCTCGATTACATCCTGAAGTTTTCGCCGAGATAAACACGGCGAACAGATTCATTGCCAATGATTTCTTCTGGACTGCCCGAGGCCAACACGGCCCCTTGGTTAATGATGTAAGCGCGATCGCAGATACCCAGCGTTTCGCGCACACTGTGATCGGTAATGAGTACGCCGATGCCGCGCTCTTTAAGAAAGCGAACGATGCGCTGAATTTCAATCACAGCAATCGGATCGACGCCTGCAAAAGGTTCATCCAGTAAAATAAAACGAGGGCTGGTTGCTAGAGCGCGGGCGATTTCTACACGACGCCTTTCACCACCGGATAGCGACAAGGCTTGATTGCCGCGCAGTTTTTCAATTTGCAGGTCTGCCATCAGCGTATCGAGGCGTTGTTCGATTTCACCGCGAGGCAATGGCTTACCTTGATTTTTTTGTAGTTCGAGAACTGCGCGAATATTGTCTTCAACCGAAAGCTTGCGAAATACCGACGCTTCTTGAGGCAGATAGGACAAACCCAGTTCTGCACGGCGGTGAATGGGTAGTCCCGAGATACTCTGATCATCGAGGGTGATCTCTCCACCCTCTGATGGAACCAGACCGACGATCATATAAAAGGAGGTTGTTTTTCCAGCTCCGTTTGGACCAAGCAATCCCACCACTTCGCCACTAGCAACATCCAGAGACACGTCATGCACTACTTGACGTGCGCCATAGCTTTTCTGGAGGCTGCGTACTCGCAGCATGCTGGGCAAACTACTTTTCATCTTTGCCTTTATCCGCGCCGCGTGGCTGAATGACGGCCTTTACACGACCACTACCCGGCTTGCTTTCACCCGAAACGGAATTGCTCACGGAGTAGAACTCAGCACGACTGTCATACGAAATAAATTCACCTTCAACTTCATCGGTAATCTGTGAGCCATCCAGCATCTTTACGCGGGCTTGTTTAAATAGCTTGGCAATTTCAGTTTTGGTGTCGTACTCAATACGATCAGAGGCATTACCTTCAATCCATAAGTCTTTGCCGCCATCGCGCTTTTGACGAAACCGCGTGGTACCGCCAGGTGAGGCGTATAAGGTCGCGAATTGATGGCCAGCTTGATCTTGGCGTACTAAGAGTTTGTCCGCATGCATGATCAAACTGCCGCGCGTAAGCACCACGTTACCGATAAAGGTATTGGTCTGTTTCGATTCGTCATAGAACATCTGATTAGCTTCGACATTGGTCGGCTTATTCAGATCCGCCTTTTCAGCATGAGCTGCGCTTAGCAGTGTGAGACAAAAAATGACTGAGCTCGTTTTAACTAAAATCACGATAGAATTTTTCATAAATAGCGCATCCCTTATTAATGCGATGGTTCGTAATGTCCGCTGACTTGACTCTGTAAATTCAGCTGATGTTTGCCGTTGTCGGCAATCATGCCAGTTCCTTCCATGCGGGAAGTGCCTAACTGAATCACCACTTTTTTGTCAGTTTTTACAATATCCTGATTCGGTAAGGTCATCATGTAATCTGAATCGACTCGCAAAGATTCAGTACCTCGAGTCTGTGGCCGCTCTAGTATGACGTCTTCATAAAAATGTAATTCTTTATGGTCGGCGGTAATTTTTGCAGTGCGTGCTCGCAGTGTCATTGGGTCACGCAAACTGGAATAGCTTCGCACTGACGGTTGCTCGATAGTGCTGCTGTCATCGACTGGGTAATGAATTAATTTTTTACCGCTGATAACGTATTGCGCCTTGCCGCCGACTGACATGCGTGTATAGGTAAAATCTTCAATAAAGTAGTCGGGTTCAGTGCGCACGGTAGGTTCACGCGTATCGCCCGCTGAGCGACGTGCAATTTCTAAAGCCCAAAAACTGAGTGCCGCTAGCAAAGATCCAGCGGCTAGTAGCAGCAATGCCGGATAACGTCGGCGCAATTCACTGCTCATGACAGATAAGGCGCGAGCGCCGATTCATAATTGCCTTGTGCGCGCAAAATAAAATCGCACACTTCGCGCACAGCTCCTTTGCCGCCATGCGCCTGAGGGATGAAATGAGCACGACTGCGAACTTCGGCATGTCCATTCGGTACGCTAATAGCAAAACCTACGCGTGTCATCACTGGTAGATCAATCACGTCATCGCCCATGAAGCCGCATTCTTCCGGTGCGAGTTTTAGTTCGCTGATGGTTGTTTCAAATGCTGAGCGTTTGTCTTCAACGCCCTGCAGCAGAATACTGATTCCAAGGTCGTTGGCTCGGCGTGCAACGATAGGTGATTGTCGGGCGCTGATAATCGCAGTGCGTACACCGGATTTTTGCAGTAGCTTGATGCCATGCCCGTCGAGTACGTTAAAAGTTTTAATCAGCTCCCCCTCGGGGCCGTAGCGTAAACCACCATCGGTCAGTACGCCATCAACATCAAAGATCATTAGCTTGAGTCGCTTTGCCCGTTCGGTTGACGTTAAATCTGAAGTCATCGTCAAATCACCTTGGCACGCGTGAGATCATGAATATGCAGAGCGCCGACTAGTTTTCCATTCGGTTCGCACACGAGTACTTGATTAATGCGGTGCTGCTCCATCAACTCAACGGCATCTACCGCAAGCTGTTCGGGGCCTAATAATCGCGGCTTTGTATGCATCACATCACGAATCAACGTTTTTGAAAAATCTCTGCCTTGCTCGATGAGCCGGCGTAGATCGCCATCGGTGAATATGCCCAGCACATGACCATCACCGTTCACGATGGCAGTCATAGCCATACCCTTGCGGGTGACTTCGAGCAGCGCTTCAGGCAGCATCACATCAGGTTTAACGGTGGGAATTAAGTTGCCGGTTCGCATTACATCTCGCACATGCGTGAGTAGTTTGCGACCCAGTGAGCCGCCGGGGTGAGAGCGGGCAAAATCTTCTTCGCGAAATCCGCGTGCATCTAACATCGCCACAGCTAATGCATCACCTAGAGCAAGCGTTACGGTGGTGCTTGCTGTGGGGGCCAAATTAAGTGGGCAGGCTTCTTTTTCTACCGCGATGTTTAGGTGCACGTCTGCTAAGCGCGCCAGTGATGACTCGGGATTGCCGGTCATGGAAATAAGTTTTGCACCCAGACGTTTGATGACGGGAGTAATGGCGAGTAATTCGTCCGATTCACCAGAATAGGAAATCGCGATCATGGCATCGGCTTTGGTGACCATACCTAGATCTCCATGCGCTGCTTCACCTGGATGGACAAACATGGCAGGCGTGCCGGTGGAGGATAAGGTGGCAGCAATTTTTCTGGCGATGTGGCCTGACTTTCCCATTCCGGAAACAACCACGCGGCCACTACAGCTCAGCAGTAAAGCAGTCGCGCGTGCAAAGT
>CAINAY010000276.1 GCA_903846425.1 uncultured Noviherbaspirillum sp. | reverse complement strand
CGTGCCAACTCCAGCGCGCGAATAGCAACGCCGTTGTCAAATTGCTGCGAGAACCTTTTTTCATGGGTTACACTCATGCGTAGAGTATAGCTCAAGATTTAAAGCAAAAAACCTGCCAGTGGTAAAAGATCCTGCCACTTATAGCAATTCTTGCCATCAGTTAGTCGCAAAGCCCTTCAACCATCGCATTGGCCCATGAATTCACCGCTGGAACTGACGCTCATCTTGCTGGTCGCTGCTGTTTTGGGCGTGGTGGCATTCCGTATGATGAATCTGCCGCCTATGCTGGGCTATCTCACGGTCGGCATTCTGATCGGCCCGCATGCGCTGGCGCTCGCTGCCGATAGTCAGGCGACGCATACGTTGGCCGAGTTTGGCATCGTCTTTCTGATGTTTTCCATTGGACTCGAATTTTCGTTGCCCAAGCTGAAATCGATGCGGCGAAATGTTTTCGGCCTGGGGATGGCGCAAGTTGTTCTGACGATTGTCGTGACGGTTTTGTGCTCAAGTCTGATAGCCAAGCTGTTACCGTCATTAATGGAAATTAGCTGGAGCACCTCTTTTGCACTAGGTGCAGCACTCTCCATGTCGTCCACCGCCATCGTGATGAAGCTGTTAACTGAAAAGCTAGAGCTGGAAAGTGAGCATGGTCGACGCATTACCAGCATCTTGCTATTTCAGGATCTGGCCGTAGTACCACTCATCATTGTGCTGCCTTCGCTTGCGCATCCCGGTCCTGATCTGATTGAAGATCTTGTCATCGCGGGTATCAAAGCCTGTTTTGTATTGTTCTTACTGCTGTTTCTTGGGCAAATTTTATTGCGGCGATGGTTTCAGATTGTTGTTCAGCGTCGCTCGCATGAACTGTTCATGCTCAATCTGTTGCTAGTGACATTGGGCGCAGCATGGATCACCGAAATGGCGGGCTTGTCGCTTGCGTTAGGCGCATTTGTCGCGGGCATGTTGATTTCTGAAACTGAGTTTCGAATTCAGGTTGAAGAAGATATCAAGCCGTTTCGTGATGTGCTGCTCGGTCTTTTTTTCATCAGCGTCGGCATGTTGCTTGACCTGCGGCTAGTGGTTGATCATTTCTTGCTTGTGCTTCTTTTGTTGGTCATACCCTTATTTCTCAAGTTTGGTTTAATCGCGCTGCTCGCTAGGGTATTCGGTGCCAAGCCCGGCGTAGCATTGCGTACGGGTTTGGGTTTGGCGCAAGGCGGAGAGTTTGGTTTTGTTTTATTAAATCAGGCGGGTGGACTAGGCTTGGTTGATCCTGCCTTAGTGCAGTTGATTTTGGCAGCCATGGTGTTGTCTATGTTAGCTACGCCATTTATTTTTTCCAATTTTGATCGTATTGCGATGAAGTTTTCGTCCAGCGAATGGATGGAGCAATCGTTAAATCTCACGCGTATTGCCAGTCGAGCGATGAAAGAAGAAGGGCAAGTGATCATTGCTGGTTTTGGTCGCAGTGGTCAAAGTTTGGCGAAATTACTTGAAGAAGAAAACATTCCGTATCACGCACTTGACCTTGATCCTGAACGTGTTACCGAGGCACAGAATGCAGGTGCTGAAGTGTCTTATGGTGACGCCACTCGTCGCGAGAGTTTGATCGCCGTAGGTATACATCGTGCAGCGGCACTGGTGATTACATATGCCGATACCCAGGCCGCTTTAAAGACGCTGCATTTTGCGAATGAACTTGCGCCCAATCTGCCTGCCATTGTGCGTAGCGTGGGCGAAGATGATCTGGATGTGCTCAGAGCCGGCGGCGCTGATGAAGTGGTTCCTGAGGCGATAGAAGGTAGTTTGATGCTCGCATCACATGCGCTACTGCTGAAAGGCGTGCCGTTACGACGTGTTATTCAGCGGGTCCAAGCAGCTCGCAGTGAGCGCTATGCTTCCTTGCGTGGCTACTTTCATGGATTGGGTGATGTGGCCGACGACGACGAGCATCTGCAAGTACGACTTCATTCCGTGCCCTTGAACGATAAAGCATCAGCGATTGGTTTGCCGCTATCGGCCTTAAACATCGAAGCACTGGAAGCAGAAATAACGGCTGTCCGACGCGGTAAAAGTCGCATCCCATTCGCTCCCGATACCGTTCTTGAAGCGGGTGACGTAGTGGTCTTACGAGGTACCGCAACGGCGCTGGAGCGCGCTGAGAAACGTTTACTGGAAAAATAAATGCACTGTCTTGAATTACTTCAAGACTGTTCAGAGTGAGTTTCAGTGCTTCTTCTTAAGCGCGCTTTTTCTCTTTTTTGGTCACTAGTAACGGTGCGAGATATTTGCCAGTGACACTGGCCGGATTTTTTGCCACTTGCTCGGGTGTTCCTGAGGCGATGATTTGACCACCGCCAGCGCCACCTTCCGGACCCAGATCAATAATCCAATCCGCCGTTTTAATAACATCCAGATTGTGCTCAATGGTCACCAAGGTATTTCCTTGATCGCGCAAGCGATGTATGACTTTCAGCAAGAGAGCGATATCGTGAAAATGTAATCCAGTGGTGGGCTCATCGAGTATGTATAGCGTGCGACCCGTATCGCGTTTTGATAATTCCAGCGATAGCTTGACACGTTGCGCTTCGCCACCCGAAAGCGTCGTAGCGCTCTGACCTAAACGGATATAGCCCAGACCAACATCGAGCAAGGTTTGTAGTTTGCGAGCAATCAGTGGAACCGGCTTGAAAAACACATGGGCATCTTCAACAGTCATGCCCAATACCTCGGAAATATTTTTACCCTTGTACTGAATTTCTAAGGTCTCGCGGTTATACCGTTTGCCATGACAAACGTCGCAGGGTACATACACGTCGGGTAGAAAATGCATTTCAACTTTGATGACACCATCGCCTTGACAGGCTTCGCAACGACCACCTTTGACATTAAACGAGAAACGGCCAGCGGAGTAGCCGCGTTCTTTGGCTTGAGGAACGGTCGAAAATAATTCACGGATAGGGGTGAAAAGACCCGTATAGGTCGCTGGATTTGAGCGAGGTGTGCGACCAATAGGCGCCTGATCAACTGAAATTACTTTATCAAAATGCTCCAGACCCGTGACGCTTTCGTGCGGGGCCGGTTCGGCTTGCGAACCATACAAATGACGCGCCAGCACATGATGCAGCGTGTCGTTAATGAGAGTTGATTTACCTGAGCCCGATACGCCGGTTACGCAGGTCAGTAATCCAACAGGTATTTCAAGATTCACGGATTTGAGGTTGTTACCTTCGGCACCGTTGATTACTAATAGTTTTTTACTGTCGGCGATCGTACGTTGCTGAGGTACTTCAATAGCGAGGTTGCCGTTGAGGTATTGAGCCGTGAGCGATTTTTTGTGTTTGAGTATGTCATTAATACTGCCCTGAGCGACTATCTCGCCACCATGCACACCCGCACCCATGCCCATGTCGACGATGTAATCTGCGCTGCGAATCGCATCTTCATCATGTTCAACCACGAGTACCGTGTTACCAATATCGCGTAAGTGCTTGAGGGTAGTGATGAGGCGATCATTGTCGCGCTGGTGCAGGCCGATCGAGGGTTCATCAAGAACGTACATTACGCCGGTCAAACCTGAGCCAATTTGTGACGCCAGTCGAATGCGTTGCGCTTCGCCGCCGGATAAGGTGTCTGCGCTGCGGTGCAGGGATAAATAATCCAGTCCTACATTGTTAAGAAATTTAAGCCGCGAGATAATTTCTTTGATGATTCTGTCAGCGATTTCTTTTTTTGCGCCGCGCAATTTCAATTTTTCAAAAAAATCTAATGTATCTCGCAGGGGCATTTCGGCCACTTGAAATATGGCACGTTGCTGCGTGCCTTCGCCCACTTTGACAAAGCGTGCTTCAACTCGTAAGCGTGCACCATGACATTCGGGACATTGTTTTTCGTTGATGAATTTCGCCAACTCTTCTTTGACGGCCATCGAATCAGTTTCATGATAGCGACGTTGCAGATTAGGGACGACACCTTCGAAGGTATGTTCTTTAATGACGGTGCGGCCACGTTCGTTCACATAAGCAAAGGGAATTTTTTCTTTGCCTGATCCAAATAACACAGCCTGCTGCGCATTTTCTGGCAACTGTTCGAAGGGCAAATCAAGATCAAATTCGTAGTGCTTGGCCAAAGACGACAGCATTTGAAAATAAAACTGATTACGTCTATCCCATCCCTTGACTGCACCAGAAGCGAGTGAAAGATTGGGAAACGCGA
This sequence comes from uncultured Noviherbaspirillum sp., assembly GCA_903846425.1. GTDB lineage: Bacteria > Pseudomonadota > Gammaproteobacteria > Burkholderiales > Burkholderiaceae_D > Pernthalerella > Pernthalerella communis. Next base: position 8,801 of record CAINAY010000276.1, on the reverse strand, counting down.
CGATGCGTTTGGGATCAAAAAATTCTATATGTCCCAGGCCGTCACATTCAGGACACGCACCCATCGGGTTATTGAATGAAAATAATCGTGGCTCAAGCTCTTGCAATGAATAGCCGCAAACCGGGCAGGCAAATTTATTTGAAAAAATATGTTCATGCCCGGAGTCCATCTCTAGTGCGATGGCGCGTCCTTCTGCAATCCGTAACGCCGTTTCAAAGCTCTCCGCCAGACGTTGTTTGATATCGCTGCGAACTTTTACACGATCAATGACGACATCAATCGTGTGCTTTTCTGTTTTTTTGAGTTTAGGTAGATCGTCAACTTCATAGATTTTTGCTGCCAGCGTGCCGCTTTGTATACGAAAGCGAACAAAACCCTGTGCTTGCATGGCTAGAAATAAATCGCTGTGCTCACCTTTGCGGTTGGCTACCACGGGCGCCATGATCATTAGCTTGGTGTCTTCCGGCATAGCCATTGCCGTATCCACCATTTGCGAGACCGATTGTGCAGCGAGCGGATTTTCTGGGTGATCTGGGCAATAGGGCGTGCCCACTCGCGCAAATAACAAACGCAGGTAATCGTGAATTTCGGTGACTGTGCCAACTGTAGAGCGCGGGTTGTGCGATGTTGCTTTTTGTTCTATCGAAATCGCCGGCGACAATCCTTCGATCATATCGACGTCAGGTTTTTCCATTAGCTGAAGAAATTGACGCGCGTATGCCGACAACGATTCTACGTAGCGACGCTGGCCTTCGGCGTATAGCGTGTCGAACGCTAAGGATGATTTTCCCGAGCCGGATAAACCGGTGATAACGATAAGTTTGTTGCGCGGCAGATCGAGACTGATATTTTTCAGGTTGTGAGTGCGTGCACCACGAATACGAATTTCTTCCATGCGGATGTCCAGATCGATTTACTCTCGCGTGAATGTCTTTTTGCCAAAATTTTTGACAAATGAGCGCGAGTCAGCCTGCTACTATAACGGGTTTTCATGGTTCGCTTCTGCTTCTATGCTGCGTGCTATCGATGCGAGCGATAGGAGCTTTGTTTCACTTGATTGGCGTGGTTGCGCGAATGTGTTCGAGTTTTGTGCAGGTGTTTCGATATTCGGCATTTCGACGGCTGTTTACTTGCTCTGTATGGGTATGAATGCGCTTTTAACTTGCAGTAAGCGTTTAAGCAGCGCCGTTGTTTTAGTCTCGTGCTTTATAATGTGCCTCTCTACGAGGTTTGCGCGATGTGTATTAAGCATCAAACAAGCGCTCACTGATTATCTGTTTCCCCCTCTCGCTGAAATCAACGCAATCACAGGAGAAAGCTATGGCGTCGGTCAATAAAGTCATCATCGTTGGCAATTTAGGTCGTGATCCTGAGACACGCTATATGCCTAGTGGCGATGCCATGACAAACATTGCTGTGGCAACCACGGATAAGTGGAAAGACAAAGCCACTGGCGAGCAAAAAGAAGCGACCGAATGGCATCGTATTTCGTTCTTTGGCAAACTGGCTGAAATCGCTGGGCAGTACTTGAAAAAAGGCTCTCAGGTCTACGTCGAGGGCAAACTGCGTACGCGTAAGTGGACCGACAAAGACGGAATCGAAAAATATACGACAGAAATCATTGCGGACACCATGCAAATGCTCGGTAATCGTCAAGGTATGGGTGGCGGCAGTGCATCGATGGACGATGCGGGTTACGGATCAGCTCCGGCGAAGACTGCCTCATCCGGCGCACGCGCACCTGCCAAGCAGGCGCCGAGCATGAGCGATATGGATGACGATATTCCGTTCTAAGCATCTGCGCGCCTAGACCTGCAGACGTTGCTGATAGTGCTAACACGCTGCCGTTGAAATTTTATGGCCCGCCTACCCAGATTGGTGGTGCCCAACCACCTTCATCACATCGTCGCCCGCGGCAATAACGATCAACCCATCGTTTTAGACGACGCTGACTGCCAACACTTTCTTTCTTCTCTGCGCGACTCAGCGCAGAGAACGGGCGTCGCTATTCATGCGTATGTGCTGATGCCGAGTCGTGTTCAATTGATGGCGACACCCTCCGATGCAGAAGGTTTGGGAAAGCTCATGCAGGACATAGGGCGCCACTACGTTCCGTATTTCAATGCTCGTCACGGTCGCAGCGGTAATTTGTGGGAGGGTCGTTTTCGCGCTACCGTGATGGAGGCCGACACCTACTTTCTGGCATGCGCCCAACTCATTGAGCAACAGCCTGTCGCAGCCGGGATTGTTTCGGATCCCTTGTCCTACGCCTGGTCAAGTTATGCGCATCATTCTGGGGCGCAGAGGGAAGTCTGGCTGGCCGACCATCCTGCCTACTGGGCGCTGGGGAATACACCGTTTGAGCGCGAGGCTGCCTATCAACAGCTGGCTCAAGCGTCAGGTTCAGCTGAGCTGATCGCCGATATTGAGGCAGCGACTCGCAAGGCGTGGCCTTTGGGTTCGGAAGAATTTCGTCGCCGGCTGGGCAAATTAACCGATCGGCGTTTGGAGCCGGCGCGGCGCGGTCGCCCTCGAAAACAGCCGGCTGCTGAGCGCTCCTAGTCTGCGTTCGCTAAGGGTTGTAGGCGTGAGGTTAGATTGGGGCTAAGGCTAGCTAAAGTCCGAAAGCGACGACCCCGCAGGCATCAATTGGGTCCAAAGCCCTCACCAAAACTAATCTGGCCCCATTTTATTTTCCCCGCGCTGGTGCGGCATAAAATTAGATATCCGACCCTAATTTTTTTCGTTGCCCTGTGTATTGCATTGCACTATCCTTCTACGCTCTTTATTAATGCCGTGGAGTCCCGCGATGAAAGCCCAAGGTTTATACGATCCGACTAACGAACACGACGCCTGTGGTGTCGGATTCATCGCTCATATCAAAGGTCAGAAAAGTCATTCTATCGTTGAGCAAGGCTTGAAGATTCTGCATAACCTCGATCATCGCGGTGCCGTAGGAGCTGATGCTTTGATGGGCGATGGCGCAGGCATTTTGATTCAGTTGCCTGATCAGTTTTATCGCGAAGAGATGGCGAAGCAGGGAGTGAATTTGCCCCCTCCCGGCGAGTACGGCGTGGGTATGGTTTTTCTACCCAAAGAAAATGCATCGCGCATAGCCTGCGAACAAGAAATCGAAAGAGCAGTGCACGCAGAAGCGCAAGTGGTCTTAGGTTGGCGCGATGTGCCTGTCAATCGCGAAATGCCTATGTCGCCTACCGTGCGCGACAAAGAGCCGGTGATTCGGCAAATTTTTATCGGTCGTGGTCAAGACATCATGGTCACTGATGCCTTAGAGCGAAAACTCTATGTGATTCGTAAATCATCAGGCCACGCCATTCAAGCTCTGAATCTTTTGCATGGCAAAGAATTCTTTGTGCCGTCGATGTCAGCGCGCACAGTAGTTTATAAAGGCTTGTTATTGGCCGATCAGGTCGGCGTCTACTACAAAGATTTGCAAGATCCGCGTTGCGTATCCGCACTGGCTTTGGTGCATCAACGCTTTTCTACGAATACCTTCCCTGAGTGGCCGCTTGCCCACCCGTATCGACTGCTTGCACACAACGGTGAGATCAACACCGTTAAAGGCAACTTCAACTGGATGCGTGCGCGTGAAGGCGTGATGAAATCCGCCGTGTTGAATGAAGATTTGCAAAAGCTGTTTCCATTGATTTATGAAGGTCAATCGGACACTGCATGCTTTGATAATGCACTAGAGTTATTGGTGATGGCTGGGTACCCAATAGCGCAAGCTATGATGATGATGATTCCTGAAGCGTGGGAAAACCACACACTGATGGATGAAAATCGTCGTGCGTTTTACGAATACCATGCAGCGATGATGGAGCCTTGGGATGGCCCTGCGGCGATGGCATTTACTGACGGTCGTCATATTGGCGGAACGCTAGATCGTAATGGATTACGTCCTGCACGTTACATAGTCACGGATGACGATTTAGTTGTGATGGCGTCTGAATCAGGCGTGTTACCGATACCCGAATCGAAGATCATCAAAAAATGGCGTCTGCAACCGGGCAAGATGTTTTTGATTGATTTGGATGCCGGCCGCATTATCGATGACAAAGAACTGAAAGACACCTTCGCTAACGCTAAGCCTTACAAGCAATGGATTGATTCCGTTCGCATCAAGCTTGATGATCTAAAGGTCGAGGCAGAATCGCGAAAAGAAACGGCGACGCTACTCGATCGTCAACAAGCATTTGGTTACACACAAGAAGACATTAAATTTTTGATGTCGCCAATGGCAGTGAATGCGGAAGAAGCAACGGGCTCGATGGGGAATGATTCACCATTGGCCGTCATGTCTAACAAAAATAAACCGCTGTTTAATTATTTTAAGCAGTTGTTCGCGCAGGTGACCAACCCACCTATCGATCCGATACGCGAAGCGATGGTGATGTCTTTGGTGTCGTTCATTGGGCCCAAGCCAAATCTGCTCGACACTAACAACATTAATCCGCCGATGCGGCTCGAAGTGTCGCAGCCGATTCTTGATTACAAAGACATTACACGTCTACGTACCATCAGCAAATTCACGGGTGGTAAATTCCGTTCATCAGAACTGGATATTTGCTATCCGGCGGCGTGGGGTAAGGAAGGTGTTGAAGCGCGCCTAGCTTCCTTGTGCGCGCAAGCGGTAGATGCAGTGAAGTCTGGCCACAACATTTTGATTATCTCTGATCGTCATGTCGACAAAAACAATGTCGCGATCCCAGCGTTGCTAGCGACTTCAGCGATTCATCAGCACTTGGTGAGCAAAGGTTTGCGGACTTCAGCAGGTTTAGTGGTTGAAACGGGCTCGGCTCGTGAAACCCACCATTTCGCTTTACTCGCCGGTTACGGTGCCGAAGCGATTCATCCATATCTTGCAATGGATACGCTGACCGACATGGCGAAAGGATTGCCTGGCGATCTGGCTCCAGAAAAAGCGATCTACAACTTTCAAAAAGCAGTGGGTAAAGGGTTGCTCAAAGTCTTTTCTAAGATGGGCATATCGACCTACATGTCCTACTGTGGTGCACAAATATTTGAAGCGATTGGCTTAAATAATAGTTTGGTCGATAAGTACTTCAAAGGCACAGCGTCGAATGTCGAAGGTATAGGTGTCTTCGAAGTAGCTGAAGAGGCGTTGCGCTTGCATCAACAGGCATTTGGCAGCGATCCCATACTTCAAAATGCTCTTGATGCGGGTGGCGAGTATGCATTCCGCATTCGCGGTGAAGATCATATGTGGACGCCAGACGCGATCGCGAAATTGCAGCATTCGACGCGCTCAAATAACTTCAACACCTACAAAGAATACGCGCAGATTATTAATGATCAATCTAAGCGCCACATGACCTTACGCGGATTATTTGAATTTAAGATTGATCCTTCGAAAGCGATTCCTATTGATGAGGTTGAGTCGGCCAAAGAAATCGTCAAACGATTTGCTACCGGCGCCATGTCGCTCGGTTCAATTTCTACCGAGGCGCATGCCACGCTGGCGATTGCGATGAATCGCATCGGCGGCAAATCAAATACAGGCGAAGGTGGCGAAGACGAAAATCGTTATCGCAACGAGTTGCGCGGCATTCCTATTAAAAAGGGCGACACTCTGGCTTCCGTTATTGGGGAAGGGCAAGTTGAAGTCGATCTTCCATTATTAGATGGCGATTCATTGCGCTCCAAAATCAAGCAAGTCGCCTCCGGTCGTTTCGGTGTGACAGCAGAGTACTTAACCTCTGCTGAACAAATTCAAATCAAAATGGCGCAAGGCGCTAAGCCAGGCGAGGGCGGTCAACTACCCGGACATAAGGTGTCTGATTACATCGCTAAGTTGCGATTCTCAGTGCCGGGTGTGGGCTTGATTTCACCACCGCCACATCATGATATTTATTCGATTGAAGATTTGGCGCAGCTTATTCATGATTTGAAAAATGTGAATCCTGCCGCTGATATCTCCGTCAAGCTTGTTTCAGAAGTGGGAGTGGGCACAGTCGCGGCAGGAGTTGCAAAAGCTAAGGCGGATCACGTGGTAATTGCGGGTCATGATGGCGGTACGGGTGCGTCGCCATTGTCTTCGATTAAGCATGCCGGTACACCTTGGGAATTAGGATTGGCTGAAACTCAGCAGACGCTGGTGTTGAACCAATTGCGTAGCCGTATTCGTGTGCAGACCGACGGTCAGATTAAGACCGGCCGCGATGTCGTTATTGGTGGCTTGCTAGGTGCGGATGAGTTCGGTTTTGCGACGGCGCCGTTAGTCGTTGAAGGTTGCATCATGATGCGTAAGTGTCATCTAAATACCTGTCCAGTGGGTGTGGCTACGCAAGATCCTGTGCTGCGTGCAAAGTTCCAAGGTAAGCCAGAGTATGTCGTTAACTATTTCTTCTTTGTGGCGGAAGAAGCGCGTCAAATTATGGCTCAGCTAGGAATTCGGAAGTTTGAAGAGTTGATTGGTCGCGCTGATCTTCTCGATAAATCGCGTGCAGTGAATCACTGGAAGGCCAAGGGCCTGGACTTCAGCAAGATTTTTTACTTACCGAATGTCTCCGCAGACCAGCCGCGTCACCACGTGTTGACGCAAGACCATGGCTTGGGCAAGGCACTTGATCACAAACTAATCGCACAGGCTATGCCAGCGATTGATCGTGGTGAAAAAGTGTCCTTCATTTCTCCGGTTAAGAATTTGAATCGTACCGTTGGCGCGATGCTTTCTGGTGTAGTAGCCAAGAAGTATGGTCATGAAGGTTTGCCTGACGACACGATCCATATTCAACTGCAAGGTACGGCAGGTCAATCGTGCGGCGCGTTTCTCGCGCACGGTGTGACATTAGATTTAGTCGGTGAAGGTAATGACTATGTCGGCAAAGGACTCTCAGGTGGACGGATTATTGTGCGCCCGAATACGGAGTTCCGCGGCAGAGCAGTCGACAACATCATCATCGGTAATACGGTCTTGTATGGCGCGATTGCTGGCGAAGCTTTCTTTAACGGCGTTGCAGGCGAACGTTTTGCGGTGCGTAACTCAGGTGCCGTTACGGTGGTTGAGGGTACAGGCGATCATGGTTGTGAATACATGACGGGTGGCACCGTGGTTGTTCTGGGTGAAACCGGTCGTAACTTTGCCGCAGGTATGTCCGGCGGGCTGGCCTATGTGTTTGATGAAGACGGCAGCTTCGCACAGAAATGTAATCTTGCGATGGTAGCGCTTGATCCGGTGCTCTCGGCGGCTGAACAAGAGTCAACTGTTAATCCTTCAAGCTGGCACAGCTTGAGTCGCAATGGCGAGAGACTGACGGATGAAGTCATTCTGAAGGGATTGATTGAGCGTCATTTCAAACATACAGGCAGCACGCGCGCGCGCATCTTGCTGGATGATTGGAACAATGCTCGCACTAAATTCATCAAAGTATTCCCAACCGAATACAAGCGCGCATTGGGCGAGATGTTTGCGGCGAAAGCTGGCAAAGAAAAGGAAAAAGTGACGACCTGAGAATGACATTAGAAAACGATCAAACTCAGTCACATTCGTAGAAAAGAAAAGAGAACAAATATGGGTAAAGTTACTGGCTTCATGGAATATGAGCGCCTTCAAGAGGCGAGCGAAGCGCCACAGGCACGTACCAAGCATTACAAAGAATTTATGATGCATCTGTCCGACGCTGATGCCAAAGTTCAGGGCGCGCGTTGTATGGATTGCGGCATTCCGTTTTGTAATAACGGATGCCCTGTCAATAACATCATCCCAGACTGGAATGATTTGGTTTTTAATGGCCACTATCTTGAGGCTTTGGAAAATTTACACTCAACGAATAATTTTCCAGAATTCACTGGCCGTATTTGTCCCGCACCATGCGAGTCTGCCTGTACGTTGGGTATCAATGATGATCCAGTAGGTATTAAATCGATAGAGCATTTCATTATCGACAAGGGCTGGGAAAATGGTTGGGTCGTGCCACAACCGCCTAGCAGCAAGACAGGAAAAAAAATAGCAATCATTGGCTCTGGTCCGGCCGGTATGGCGGCTGCTCAACAACTAGCGCGCGTTGGACATGATGTGACTGTATTTGAGAAGAACGATCGTGTTGGTGGTTTACTGCGTTATGGCATCCCAGATTTCAAAATGGAGAAGTCACACATCGATCGTCGTGTCGAGCAAATGCAGGCCGAAGGTGTGAAGTTTCGGACAGGTGTATTTGTCGGCAAAGATTTTCCGAAAGAGATACTTAGCTTATCGAAAGAAACCATTTCACCTGAGCAGCTGAATAAAGAATTTGATGCGGTCATCGTAGCCGGTGGCGCAGAGTGGCCGCGTGACTTGCCAGTGCCTGGTCGCGAATTAAGTGGCGTGCACTATGCGATGGAATTTTTGCCGCAACAAAATCGCGTTAATGCGGGTGATAAGCTCAATGATCAACTGATGGCCACTGGTAAACACGTGGTGGTGATTGGTGGTGGAGATACGGGTTCTGATTGCGTGGGCACATCGAATCGTCATGGCGCTGCCTCGGTGACCCAATTTGAACTCCTGCCGCAGCCGCCGGAAGTTGAAAACAAACCATTGGTATGGCCTTACTGGCCGACCAAGATGCGCACCTCATCGTCGCACGAAGAAGGTTGCGAGCGTGATTGGGCGGTTGCTACTAAACGCCTTGAGGGTAAGAACGGCAAGGTTGAGAAACTCATTGCTGCGCGTGTTGAGTGGAAAGATGGAAAGATGGTTGAAGTTGCCGGTTCCGAATTCGAACTCAAAGCAGATCTGGTGTTGCTGGCCATGGGTTTTGTCTCACCTGTGAACT
>CAINAY010000275.1 GCA_903846425.1 uncultured Noviherbaspirillum sp. | reverse complement strand
CTAGAAATAACTTCGACCTGACCGCGCACATCGAGAATGCCGCCATCAGAAACAGGACGCAGCACACGTGCTAAATCATCGACACCCACTGGGGGGAAACGCAGGCCATGCGGTGCTGTTAATCCAGTGGCATTCGCTACCGACGCCATTTCAATGGCACTCTTGGTGCCATCTAAAAAGCTGTTAAACATCTGCGCGTTCATACCGCCACGCGCTGCATCTTCCGGCGTTAGCCCGTAATGCTGCCAAACGGTGTCAGGTGTTGATGAATGATAGGTAGGTAGATACTTAGTGCCCTTGCCTGCAGCAACGACTGAAAAACCTGCTGCGCGCGCCCAATCAACCATTTCACAAATTAATGCAGGTTGATCGCCATAGGCCAAGGAATAAATAATGCCCGCTTCATCGGCGCGACGCTTTAATAGCGGACCGGCTAACGCATCGGCTTCTACATTCACCATCACAATGTGTTTGCCATGTTCACAGCAAGCCAACACATGGGCAATACCTATCGCAGGATTGCCAGTTGAATCAATGATGATGTCGATGTGCGGCGATTTGATCAGTGCCATGCCATCATCGATGATAGCGGTGTTACCGTTTTTAGCAGCTTGCTCAAGTGATGTCGCTGAAAACGCGTCATCTTTCCAGCCTACATTGCGTAACGCAGCCTTAGCGCGATCAGGTGATAGATCAGCGATACCGACCATGTGCAAACCGGGTGTACGCGGCACTTGCGACAAATACATAGACCCAAACTTGCCGGCACCGATCATGCCGACACGCACAGGCTTTCCTGCTGCTGCACGCTGCAGCAGCTTGGCGTGAAGATTCATTGTGGCCTCGTTTTACGCAGCGCGGCCGTCAGGAATGCCATGCTGCTCTGCGAGCGGCGTGCCATCTTTCCAAGGCAAATCAACGGGATAATTTTTAAGCAGGCAATCATCTGGCAGCGTTTCAATCGGTGTGAAATCGCGATGTGCGATATAACCGGCACGCTTGAAGCGACGAATATGATTCGACACTGCGCACAAGCTCAAGTACACCGCCACGCGATTCCATGGCGAGAGATTAGGTGACGAAGCATGCACTAAGCAACCACTAAACATGATCATCGACCCGGCTGGGCCCTTAGGTGCAACGATACCGCCGTTATCTACCAGAGTACGGATATTGTCATTACTGATCGTCCACAGTGGATAGCTAGTTGTGGAGGTGTCATGCCCTGCTTCTAATGCGCCCATCTTGTGGCTACCGGGGATGAACATCAACGGACCGTTGAATTCATTCACTTCATCTAAAAAAATGGCGACGTTCATCGCGCGCGCATCCGGCATCTCGTCATCATTTAACCACGTGCCGTAATCTTGATGCCACTGCCAGATATCGCCATCAAAGGCCATCTTGCCGTTGATTTTGAATTGATGCATGTAGAGCTTCTCGTCAAACATTTGCTCGACAGGTTCGATCATGCGTGGATGACGGGCTAATTTTGCAAAGGGCTCGCTGTACATATGCGCTGCAAAATTGGTGCGAACCGAGGTTTTACCTTTTTCGCGAATATTTTCTGGACGATCTTGCGCATACAAATGCGGCACTTCGTCAGTCAGTGTCTTGATTTCCTCGGGCGTGAAATGCGATGGGAAAAACAGAT
>CAINAY010000274.1 GCA_903846425.1 uncultured Noviherbaspirillum sp. | reverse complement strand
TCCTACTAACGCACCAGCGCCTGGCCTAGCCTCTACGATTATCGGTGTGCCCCAATTAGTGGCAATTTTTTCGGTAACAGCACGGGTCAAAATATCAACAATACCGCCGGCGGGAAAAGGTACGATCACTCGCACAGGCTTGGCCGGATACGTTTGCGCATGCACCTGCGTGGCCGCTATCAGCAAGCTAAGAGAACCAACTGCCGCGATGTGGAAAAGCTTTGTGAATGTGTTCATAAAAAATCCGTAAAAACGTACGTGAAGGTTTTAGATAGGGCGTTCATTTGGAAGACAAACGCGGTGTATCAGGAGGTACGGTTGGCACAAAGGGAAATCTCGCCTTTGCCTTGGTGGCCGTAGTGCTGGTGGTGGCTGAGCTTCGAACGTATTGCTTGGAAGCATCCTTTTTTACCTGGTAATCCCAATGTGTTTGCTGACCAGTAAGCAAGGTCGAATGTAAAAACAAGCGTTTACGCTGGCTAGCCAGAATCTCGCTTTTGACTTTGGCAGGTGCAAAACGGGTTTCGACCTCGAGCATCATTTTTGCTGCCAGAGTTGCAAATGAGGCCTCTTTGCACAAATTACGAAGCTCGTTCGGATCGCTGTTCATGTCAAACATCATGCCTGGATCACCTTCGCAATAAACGTATTTGTATTGCCCTTTCCGCAAAATGAACGCAGGTGCGTAAACCCCCTCGCTGGTGAACTCAATCAGTGCCTCATCCTTCCAGGATGCATCTGCGCCATTGAGCCAGGTGGCCAAGCTTCGGCCATCGCAGTGATCTACCAATTCGGGAGGCTTGCCACCGGTAGCCAAATCAAGAATGGTTGGCAACAAATCGACCAAGCCGCAATTTGCGTTTACACGATGGCCTGCCTTTGCGCCAGGTGCGCTGATGAATAAAGGCACGCGGATGGAATTTTGGAACGGATTAAATTTGTACCACATGCCTCGCTCGCCAATCATGTCACCATGATCGGCGGTAAAGATGATGACAGTATTTTCGAGGGCATCGATTTTTTCGAGCGTATCGAGCAGCATGCCAACCTTTGTGTCTAGATAGCTGACCATTCCGTAGTAAGCATGGCGCGCGGAGCGAATGTGCGCATCCGTGACATGGTGTTCGTCTTGGCGAATCAGCTTGAAGTAGCGTTGGCTCCAGGGGTCACGCTCTTCAAAGGGAATGAAGGGCACCGTTGGCATGTCAATTTCTGCATCCGTGTAGAGATCCCAGTATTCCTTTGAGATCGTGAACGGGTTGTGAGGATGGGTGAATGACGACACTAATAAAAATGGCTTGTTATCGGCGCGTCGGGTGTGATCGAACAACCACTGGACGGACTGATTGGCAACGTCATCGTCGTAATCCATCTGTAACGAGCGCACGCACAAACCCGACTCCACAACGCCACGCATACTCATTTGGCTTGGCGCATAAGGTTCAACCTTTTTTGTCCAATCCGCCGTCCAGCCAAAGTCTGAAGGATAAATATCGGTGGTAACTCGCTCCTCAAATCCGTGTAACTGATCTGGACCAACGAAGTGCATCTTGCCCGAAAGGCAAGTGGCATAGCCAAGCGAACGCAGATAGTGGGCGAATGTGGGCACAGTAGCTGGAAACTCTGAGGCGTTGTCAAATGCGCCAATGCGACTGGAATACTGCCCTGACATCATCGCGAAGCGCGGAGATGCACAAATGGGATTGGGCGTGTGTGCATTTTCGAAAACCGTGCCTTGAGCTGCAATGCGATCCAGATTGGGTGTTTTGACCAGCTTGTTCCCATAAGCAGCCAATACACTGGCTGCCAATTGATCTGCCTGGATGAATAGTATGTTTGGCCTTTGATTCATTGGCAATTCCTGTAGAGTTGTGAGATGGCTTTGGCGATAATTTTTAATCATCCTATCTTTAATCAGATAAGACAATTAGCCAATATGGGATGAACCCTAATCTTTTGAAATTAACAATGCCTAAATACTTTGAACACAGTCCCAGTCCGCTATATGCGCAGGTGGCTGACGCGATGCGCCAACGCATTGTCAAGGGGATCTGGGCGATAGATACTCAAATTCCCACCTTACCTGCGCTAGCTGCTGATTTCGGCGT
>CAINAY010000273.1 GCA_903846425.1 uncultured Noviherbaspirillum sp. | reverse complement strand
TGCTTTGCCAGCACCTAGCGCCGATGCCCAGAATCCAGAGGCAGCGCCAATAGCTGGAGTCACGCCGTCAGAGGGCGATACAGTAAGTGGTGATAGTGCAGCTGATGCTGCGACATCTGAGCCCGCAGTATCTGAGCCTGCGCCTGCAGCAGTCGAGACTACCGTCACCCAGGAAGCAGCAGCGGAACCAGCGCCTAAGCAAAACGCTTGATGTAGACTGTGCAATTACGAAGAGAGTTTATCTTCGCAACCCCGCCATTCATTTCTAGTCAGTTAAAACGTCGCCTAAAAATCAACGATCAAAAACAAACAAGCCCCCGTACAGGGAGCTTGATTTGAGATATTACGATTTGGTGCCTCGGGACGGAATCGAACCGTCACTCCTTTCGGAACCGGATTTTGAGTCCGGCGCGTCTACCAGTTCCACCACCGAGGCAGGAGCGGAATTCTACCAGAATTAAAATCATCTCTGATAGTTACGATGCTTACTGCATGTGCTGACCGCCATTAATCGCGATATTTGCACCCGTCAAAAACGCTGCTTCATCGGAGGCGAGATACGCAACTAAGCCGGCGACTTCTTCAGGTTTGCCTAAACGTCCCATAGGAATTTGCGGAAGAATTTTTGATTCCAAGACCTCGGGTGCAATCGCCGTCACCATTTTTGTTCCGATGTAGCCCGGTGAGATGGTGTTCACGGTGACACCCTTACGCGCAACTTCCAGCGCCAGTGCTTTGCTAAATCCGTGCATACCTGCTTTGGCTGCGGAATAGTTAGTCTGACCAAAAGCACCTTTTTGTCCGTTAACGGAAGAGATGTTAATGATCCGTCCCCAGCCGCGATCCGTCATACCATCGCATACAGGTTTTGTCATATTGAAGACGGAATCAAGATTGGTCTTCATCACTAAATCCCAATTGGTGGAATCCATTTTTTTGAAGGTCATGTCGCGCGTAATACCGGCATTGTTAACCAGTACATCAACCGGGCCCATGTCCTTGACGACTTTCGCAATACATTCTTGTGCTGATTCAAAGCTAGTCACATCGCATGGATAAGCGCGAAAGGTATAACCCTTCTCTTTCATTTCAGCTAGCCAGGCAGTGACTTTGCTATTCCCGGGTGAGTAGGTCGTAGCCACTTCATATCCCATGTCAGCCATCTTCATGCAAATAGCCTCGCCGAGGCCGCCCATACCGCCTGTGACTAAAGTAATTCTGCTCATGTCTTCTCCTGTTTATCTAAAGGTAGTTGTTTTTATAGGCTGTGTGTGTCGTGCAGTAGGCAATGCTTTAGCGTTCAATGGCGAGCGCTACACCCATGCCGCCGCCGATACAGAGACTGGCGAGGCCACGCTTCGAATCGCGTCGTATCATTTCATGTAGCAAGGTCACCAGAATGCGGCAACCGGACGCACCAATCGGATGACCGATGGCGATGGCACCGCCATTAACATTAATTTTGCTGGTATCCCAACCCATCTCCTTGTTGACCGCAATCGCTTGAGCAGCGAAGGCTTCGTTAATTTCCATCAGATCTAAATCGTTATGAGTCCAACCCGCCTTTTTTAAGCAGAGCTGGCTGGCTGATACAGGACCCATACCCATAATGCTTGGGTCTATGCCGGCTGATGAGTAAGCACGAATTGTTGCCAATGGTTTTAAGCCGAGCTCGCTGGCTTTTTGCGCGCTCATCATCATCACTGCCGCCGCTCCATCATTCAGACCCGAGGCATTCCCGGCAGTGACTGAGCCGTCTTTAGAAAATGCAGGACGAAGTGCAGACAAACCATCAAGGGTGCTGCCATGTTTGATGTATTCATCACTATCGAAAAATGAGCTACCTTTTTTGCTTGCGATCTCTACCGGTAAAATTTCATCTTTAAATTTGCCAGCTTTTTGTGCGGCTTCGGCTTTGTTTTGAGAGGCAAGCGCGAACTCATCTTGTTCTGTGCGCGAGATGTTAAATTTTTTCGCTACATTTTCTGCGGTGATACCCATGTGGTATTGGTTATAGACGTCCCATAAACCATCGACAATCATCGTATCAACGAGCTTCGCATCGCCCATACGAAAACCATCGCGAGAATTATTTAAAACATGCGGTGAGGCGCTCATGTTTTCTTGGCCGCCCGCAATGATGATATCGGCATCACCACAACGAATTGCTTGCGCTGCTAAATGGGTGGCTTTAAGACCGCTGCCGCACACTTTATTGATGGTGATACCTGGAACGCTATCAGGTAGGCCGCTTTTAATCACTGCTTGACGTGCCGCATTCTGGCCCACTCCAGCGGTCAGTACCTGACCCAAAATAACTTCATTAATCAGCTTGGGATCGATACCGGTTTTTTGCATTAAGCTTTTAATGACATGAGCGCCTAATTCTGAAGCGGCAATCTTAGCGAGTGTTCCACCAAATTTACCTACGGGGGTTCTGCTGGCTGCGACGATGACGACTTCATTCATAGGTTTTCTCCGGTCTTGATCAAGCTGTTCAGTTATTGAAGCACTGATTAAATAAATACCAAGTGTTTCGCAATCAATCAGCTTCTCTCAAATCTGAGCGCTGTAAATTTGCAAAGCGGACAATCTTAACGACGAGCATCGCTGGACTGTTGATGTCGCTCAATGCACCTTCATATATGCACGTCTTTCGAGATCAATATGGCCAAGCGATGGATTTGCTTATCCGTCAAAAGGCAAGCAACGCTGAATACCGAACAGTTATGCGTTAATGATAGCTCTTGATATTCATCAAGCGGAAGGAATTTTCGGAGGAGAAAACAGGTTTTTTAAATTGACTTGATGTAGAGGTTGTCAATTCGAAATCGTAGTGAAATCAATCACCTTTGGTTGCGTTGCGCAATTCTTTTATGTGAAGCTGTCCTTTTAATAAAGCTTTACTGAGAATTTTGTAAGTATCCATATCAAAAATTGGCTTACTTGGTGATTCGTCTAGTAAGTTCCACAAGGCTTCTTCCGATTGTGCAGTGCCCATATAGCACCAATTATTTACCAGATGTATGTCGGTTTTAGTGGCAGTGCTCTCTATCAAACCTATGGCGCCGGCATAGGGCCAGGTTTTTACATGCAGTTGTGCCAAAGCGGCTTCTAGCCGTGCGCGGTGGAAAGATTCATCTTCTTTACCCACACAAACGCCCTTGCAGCGGTTGAGCTGCAAAGCAAAGCATGCCTTGTTTGTTTTATTAGCCGCCTCAAGACCCAGTTGCACCATACACAGCTGATGCGTTTCGGCTAGTTGGCGTAATACCGTTTCGGCTTTACGTTTAGAGCTAAATAAACCATATAGACGATCGACACGTCCGAAATCGCCGTCGTTTGCAAAGCTCAAGGTTGGGTAGGTGCGGCCCTGTGCATCTTCATTCAAGCGCCAGGCACACAAATCATCTTGACGCCTAAGGGTGCGATTATGGATAGGCTGTAGCTGCTTCACTAGTTGAGCTTCCAGCAGCAGCGCACCAATTTCACCGCCTGTTTCGCGCCATTCAATACGATGCAGTTGCTGCGACAAACGCATGTCTTTGTAGAGTTTGTGATCCGAGCTGAAGTGCGACATCACTCGTTGACGCAGACGTACACTTTTTCCTACATACAGTGGGATATCGTTTTCGCCATAGAAAAGATAAACGCCCGGAGTATCGGGACAATCGTCAAGTACATTCGGTGGTAGATGCGAGGGTACCGAGGGTGTTTGCAGCAGTAAGCGCACGGCGGCGTCTATGACGTCGGGTGCTAGCTCACTGCGAAGTTTTTGCCACAGCTGCCACAACAGATCTGCATCGGCTAGCGCTCGGTGGCGTGCCTGTGCTTTTAAGTCGTGACGTGAAATTAATGCGTCGAGGTTGTGACGGTTGTGTTCTGGAAAAAGCTTGCGAGAAAGCTTAACGGTGCACAGCACATCCGAGCGAAATGCATAACCGGCTTCAGTAAATTCATTGCGCAAAAAACCATAATCAAAGCGCGCGTTATGAGCGATGAATAAAGCACCTTGCAGTCGCTCGTATAACTCTTTAGCGAGCGATGCAAACGTAGGTGCTTCACGCACCATCTCATTACTAATGCCCGTTAGTTGTTGAATGAATGCGGGGATGGACGTGCCTGGATTCACCAAGCTAGACCAGTGAGTCGCATTGCCGTTGGCATCGACCTCGACTAATCCTATTTCAGTGATGCGATCAACCGTTGCATTGGCGCCTGTTGTTTCCAGGTCGACGAAAACTAATTTTTCAAAGTTCATGTGCGTGGAGCCTATTTGCCCCAGCTATCACGGAGTGTGACAATGCTATTGAAAACAGGTTGGCCGGGCTTTGAGTCAACACGGTCTGCGACAAAATAGCCGTGTCGTTCGAATTGAAATTTTTCATCTGGCGCTGCCTTATCAGCACCCGCTTCCAAAAAGGCAGTAATGACTGATTTTGAATTCGGATTAAGCGCTTGTTTGAAATCCTTTCCACCTGCATCCGGATGCGCATCGGTGAATAGACGATCATACATTCGTACTTCGGCCGATACCGCATGTGCGGCTGAGACCCAGTGAATATTTCCTTTGACCTTGTAATTTGCTGAGCCTTCAGTGCCACTCTTACTATCGGGGTAGTAATTGCAATGAACCGCAATGACCTTACCAGTAGCGTCTTTATCGCAACCAGTGCACTCAATCACAAAGCCATAACGCAAACGCACTTTACTGCCTGGGAAAAGACGGAAGTAACCTTTCTCGGGCACTTCCATAAAATCGTCTTGTTCTATCCACAGCTCGCGACTAATAGGAAATGCGCGATGACCTCGTTCAGGATGATGCGGATGAATCGGAGCAGAGCATGCTTCCGTTTGACCTTCGGGATAATTATCGATGATCAGTTTTAGCGGATTCAGTACGGCGACTGTGCGTGCAGCTTTCGGATCCAAATCATCGCGCAACGCACCTTCAAGAATACTCATGTCAATCCAGCTATCGGCCTTGGCAACGCCAATGCGCTCAGCAAAAAGCTGAATCGATTCGGGTGTGAAACCGCGGCGTCGTATACCCACGATCGTTGGCATACGCGGATCATCCCAACCATCAACAATTTTTTCTTCGACTAGTTGCAGCAGTTTGCGCTTACTGGTGATGGCGTAGGTTAGATTCAGTCGCGCAAATTCATATTGATGCGGCAGTGGCTTTTTAAAGAAACCGCCTTCGGCTAAGCGTTCAAGTATCCAATCATAAAATGGACGGTGATCTTGAAACTCTAGCGTGCAAATCGAGTGAGTAATATTTTCTATCGCGTCCGAGATCGGGTGCGCATAGTCGTACATAGGATAGATGCACCACGTGTCACCCGTGCGATGGTGATGTGCGTGTCGAATTCGGTAAATGGCCGGATCGCGCATATTCATGTTGGGCGAAGCCATATCAATTTTCGCGCGCAAGATATGTTCACCATCCTTGAACTCGCCAGCTTTCATGCGATGCAGTAAATCGAGCGACTCTGCAGCTGGGCGATCGCGAAAGCGCGAATTTTTACCCGGCTCACTAAAATTGCCGCGATTTGCCGCCATCTCTTCTGCACTTTGACTATCCACGTAGGCGTGATTAGCCGTCACTAACCATTCAGCCATGGCGTATAGCTGATCAAAATAGTCGCTGGCAAAATGTTGGTGATGGTCGCCAGCGTGTTGCCAGCTAAAACCAAGCCATTCCACCGTGTCGATGATGGTGTCGACGTATTCTTGATCTTCTTTGGCTGGATTGGTATCGTCAAAGCGCAAGTGACAACGACCTTGGTAATCATGCGCTAAACCAAAATTGAGGCAAATCGATTTTGCATGGCCGATGTGAAGATAACCATTCGGCTCGGGCGGAAAGCGGGTAATAACATTAGGCAATGGCTTGCCTTGTGCATCGGTCCGATTGGCATATTTGCCGCTTGCGGTATCGGCATCGATAATGCCGCGCAAAAAATTGGACGGCGCGTTGAGTGCGCCGTTGTTGCTGTCATTGCCCATGGATGTGGAAGCCAATACAAAGAAATCAATGCGCGATTTTACCGTAGCCTACAATCGGCGCATGCGTAAGCTCAGGAGTAAGTGTTATGTGGACCTATCCAAGAATATTGGCGCACCGTGGGGGAGGCGTTCTCGCACCGGAAAATACGATGGCCGCCTTGCGCAAAGGCTATGAAATGGGTTTTCGTGGCGTGGAGTTTGATGTTATGGCCACTCGAGATGATGGCCTGATCCTGATGCACGATGACTATTTGGGCCGAACGGTAGCTGGAGCAGGCAGTATTGGCGACCTTACTGTGAGCGATTTACTGGCGTTGGATGCGGGTTCGTGGTTTTCAGCGAACTATGCGGGCGAGCGCATACCCTTGTTTGCCGAGGCAGCCAGATATTGCGTCAGCTCAGGTATTTTTATGAACGTTGAAATCAAACCCGTACCGGGTCAAGAAACACGAACGGCTGAGCTTGTTGCGCAGTTTTGCTCGGTGCTGCCACCTGACAGTGTGCTGTTGTCCTCTTTTTCGTTGGATGCGCTAAAGGTTGTCAAACAAATGGCCTCGTCTATACCGCGTGCGTGGTTGGTCGATGCTGTGCCGCATGACTGGCAGCAAACCTTGGCGATGCTGGACTCCGATACGATTCATGCCAACGCAAAGAGCCTAGCTTACTCAACGGTTAAAGCGCTAAAGGCTGAAGGTATTAAGCTACTCTGCTACACCGTGAATGACCCTGTTCAGGCGCGAGCTTTGTTCGATGCGGGATTGGACGCCCTTTGCACCGACCGGCTAGATCTGATAGCCCCGGATTTTTTCGATCACCGATACATTCACTGAGATTCATTTCACGTCTGATTGAAATCCATTAATTTTTCGGCAATGCTTAAAGGGACGCGCAGCTACGAGCTAAGTCCACAGAGTGGGCTTCACGTATAATCGTCGCCTTTCCTAGAGTCCTGCAATCCTTCTATTCGCAGGCAAAAAATTGCGCCACCACGTCCCCATGAACACGTCCGACATTCGCGAAAAATTTCTATCCTTCTACGCCTCTAAAGCGCACAGCGTCGTTAGGTCCTCCAGTCTCGTGCCAGGCAATGATCCGACTTTATTGTTCACCAATTCAGGCATGGTGCAGTTCAAGGATGTTTTTCTTGGCACCGACAAACGCGATTACGTGCGAGCCGCATCAGTCCAGCGCTGTTTGCGTGCGGGCGGCAAACATAACGATCTTGAGAATGTAGGTTACACCGCGCGCCACCATACATTTTTTGAGATGCTGGGTAATTGGTCGTTTGGTGATTATTTCAAACGCGATTCACTGATTTGGTCATTTGAACTATTAACCAAAATTT
>CAINAY010000272.1 GCA_903846425.1 uncultured Noviherbaspirillum sp. | reverse complement strand
CTGAGTATCAGGTATACCGCCCGAAGCTAACCATAATGCAGATAGTGTGGGCCACAGTAGCAGCAAGCTACCTATGGGTTTGTCTAACCTGACTAATTTTGCATACAGCGCAAGTCGATGTGGGATCGACTGAGTAGTGAAAGTCATGATAAAAAAATTTATTCTTCTTCGAGTGCTGCATCTGGCAACATCTGCACGCCTTGCAGATTGCACGCCAGTATTGCTTGTCGCACTGCTTCAACCGCTGCGCGGCGAGTGTAGCTCTTGCGCCAGGCGATAACGACACGTCGTGAAGGCACCGGCGCTTCGAAGGGAATGTAATTCAACATATCTTGGCTACTATTAGTGGTGGGTACTGATGCTTGTGGTAACACCGTAATACCTATGCCCGAGGCCACCATGTGTCGTATGGTTTCCAACGATGAGCCTTCAAAGGTTTTTGAGATACCGCTGCCGCCGGTAGAGAAGCGCGACATTTCTGGACACACTTCCAATACCTGATCACGAAAACAATGTCCTGCACCCAGCAGCAACATCGTTTCAGATTTCAGTTCTTCGCTATTAATTTTTTTCCGCTTAGCCCAAGCATGATGACGCGGTAGCGCTACCATGAAAGGCTCGTCATACACGGGCTGCACCATCAGACCCTGCTGATTAAAAGGTAGCGCCATGATGGCGGCATCCAATTCACCCGCACGTAAAAGCTCAATTAATTTAACTGTGAAATTTTCTTGCAATACCAAAGGCATTTGCGGCACGTTATTGATTAGCGTAGGTACTAATTGCGGTAGCAAATAGGGAGCGATCGTATAGATCACGCCTATGCGCAGAGTGCCGGATAACGGATCGTTATTTTGTTTAGCGATGTCGCGGATAAAAGAAGTCTGTTCCAGTACCCGTTCTGCCTGCGTAACGATTTGTGCACCCACCGGCGTGACGCTGATTTCAGTACCGCCGCGCTCAAAAATAGCGACGCCTAATTCATCTTCGAGCTTTTTAATAGCGACCGATAGCGTGGGTTGTGCCACGAAGCAGGCTTCGGCTGCACGGCCAAAGTGTTTTTCCCGCGCGACGGCAACGATATATTTCAGTTCTGTCAATGTCATGTAATTAGTGTCGCATAGTTGGTCGAAAAAGTGGATGTGTTTACTGATTCAAAACGTCGAAATGATCTTAGTGTGAACTCACACCTTTAAATAATCTTCGCGCGCACCCAGCCAGCGCTGCAAATGCGCTTCTACCGTAGCGGGGTCATCCTGAAGTAATTGTTGAGCGATGTCGCGCGCCGTTTCAACCAGCCAGGTATCAGTTTCTAAATCAGCGAAGCGCAACATCGCTTGGCCGGATTGGCGTGCGCCTAAAAATTCACCCGGACCGCGAATTTCCAGATCGCGACGCGAAATTTCAAAACCATCCGATAGTTCGCGCATGATGGCTAGTCGCTGTTTAGCAATCGAACCCAGCGGGCCTTGATACATCAATAGGCAAACGCTGGCAGCGGCGCCACGACCGACGCGCCCGCGTAGCTGGTGCAGTTGCGATAAACCGAAGCGTTCGGCATGTTCAATCACCATCAACGAAGCATTCGGTACATCGACGCCGACTTCAATCACGGTGGTGGCTACCAAAAGGTCAATCGCGCCAGCGGCGAATTCACTCATCACTGCTTGTTTTTCTGCAGGCTTCATGCGGCCGTGTACCAGACCTACACGTAAATCAGGCAAGGCGGCAGTCAGCATCGCATAGGTATCGGTAGCGGTTTGCAACTGTAAAGCTTCAGATTCTTCAATCAGTGGGCACACCCAATAGGTTTGACGTCCTTCTTTGGCCGCTGCGTGAACGCGCTCCATCACTTCATTACGGCGTTCTTGAGCGATAAGCCGAGTCACGATAGGTGTACGGCCCGGTGGTAATTCATCAATCACAGAGACTTCGAGATCTGCGTAATACGTCATGGCTAGGGTGCGTGGAATGGGTGTGGCTGACATCATTAATTGATGCGGCAAACTATCCAGACCTTTGTTACGAAGTGTGAGTCGCTGCGCGACACCAAAGCGATGTTGTTCATCAACGATAGCTAATCCTAATTTAGCAAATTCCACATCGTGCTGAATCAAGGCATGAGTACCAATAATGAGTTGCGCTTCGCCTGATTCAATGCGCGCACGTACTTCTTCTTTCTCACGTTTTTTTAAACTACCGGTAAGCCATGCGACTTGTATGCCTAAAGGCTCCATCCAGCCAGCGATTTTTCGAAAATGCTGTTCAGCCAGAATTTCAGTGGGTGCCATCAAAGCGGTTTGATAACCATTGTCTATCGCTTGTGCGGCAGCCAATGCAGCAACGACGGTTTTGCCACTGCCGACATCTCCTTGCAGTAACCGCTGCATGGGATACGGCATAGCGATATCAGTACGAATTTCATTCAGCACGCGTTGTTGTGCAACAGTTAGCGTAAATGGTAAAGCGGCTGTAAATGCTGAGGTTAACGAAGCCATCTTGGCCAGTACTGGCGCGCCTTGCTGTCGACGTGCTAGTTGCGCACG
>CAINAY010000271.1 GCA_903846425.1 uncultured Noviherbaspirillum sp. | reverse complement strand
TAGCTCATGGCCACCGCGATAAATTCCAAGCCGCGATCAGAATATTTTTTATAGGTCTCTACCATCTCGGGCATTTCTTGCACGCAGGTAGCGCAGCTGGTCGCCCAAAAATTTACCATCACGACTTTGCCTCGCAATGACTCCAAGGCAACCTGTTCGCCATTTAACGTGCGAAAGCTCACTGCAGGGGCTGATTCTTTTTTAAATAAGGACAGTGCCGTAAACAAAACGATGCCAAGAATGGTCAGCAGTGACATCGTTTGAATGATAGTCAGACCGGCGATACGGCGGGGGAAATGACGAGACATAAAAATCCTGTATTAGCAAAAGTACGAATGCAATTATAGGCTAGTCAGGCTAAGCCTAGCATGAGGCTCGCCGGACTTCGATCTTATTTTGCCGTATCCTTGTTTGCTGCATCCTTAGGTGGCTCTGCAGCGGGCTTAGGCGCTAAATCCTTCAAGTCGTCCTCAGTGATGTACTCGAATAGCTTCACCACTTTTTTGATTTTACTGGCCGCATTGCGCGCCACTTCGGCAGCAAGTTTTCCTTCGCGCTGAGTAACACGGCCCATCAAATATACGACACCCCTATCTGTGTGAACCTTGAAGGCACTGAGATACAAATCTTTCGTGTCGACGATCGCCGCTTTTACTTTGCTACTAATAACCAAATCATTTGAGCGCACACCTAGACTCGATACAGGCGCAATTTCTAAATCATTTTCGATTTGTTTAACGCCATCAATCGTTTTGATTTGTTGTTCTACCTCGGCTTTAATTTTTTCATCTTTGACTTCACCGGTTATCAACACATGCCGATTAAAGCTGTTGACTGAAACACGCCCTTGATCACCGATTATTTTCATGGCTCGGCCCTCTGCTTTGAGTACGATCGACGTGTCATCTGCCTGGGAACCTAAGCTGCGCCTATCCGTTGCTGTCATTGCACCCATCACCGTGCCGCCTACCATCACGGGAAGACACCCTTGCAATGTCACTGCCAATGCTGCCGACCAGGTGACAACCAGCAATGGGCGACGAATGACCTTCAAGGTAGCGGAAAACCGTGTGTCAGATTTCATTCTGAATCTCCTCCGAAAAGTGCGACATCGATACCATCGCAAAGACAATTGACAATCAATAAGTGAACTTCTTGTATTCGTGCCGCGCGCTCGTAAGGCACGCCTATATGTACGTCAGCATCGGTCAGTGATCGCGGAATGTTGCCGCTGCTAGCACCGGTGAGCGCAACCACGCGCATATCGCGTTCCAGTGCAGCGTCTATTGCCGCCATCACATTCGCTGAAACACCCGAGCTTGATAGCGCAAACAATACATCACCTGCTTGACCATAGGCTTGTACTTGTTTGGCGAAAATATCGCCAAAGCCATAATCATTACCCACTGCTGTCACTATGGATGAATCGGTGGAGAGTGCCATCGCTGGAAGCGGCAAGCGCTCGCGCTCAAAGCGGCCGACCAACTGCGCAGAAAAATGCTGACACAATGCGGACGAGCCACCATTGCCACATGCCAGTATGCGATTGCCATTGGAGAGCGCGACGAACATCAGCTCTGTCGCCTGCATAATGGGTTGTGCCAATTCGGCGGCTAGCTGTATCTTCAGCTCGGCGCTTTCGTTGAAATGATTGATGATTCGTTGCTTGCTCATGATGGGCAGATTATAAATGCTGCTATGAATACAACGTCAATGGATTCGCTTAATTTAGTGATTTTATCGATTGAATTACCGATTAATGACAGCGCGCATCCAGGCTAAGGCATCGCCATCAATTGCCACCAAGTCAAATCGACACGCGGGTAGTGTGCGATACCGCATTAAATAGTGCTCGGCAGTACGCCAGAGTCGTCGCTGTTTCGCGGCATCGACGCTGGCAGCGGCTCCACCATAATTCGAATTCTTACGCATTCGCACTTCAACAAACACGAGTAGTGGCCCATCGCTCATCACCAAATCGATCTCACCATAGCGACAGGCATAATTGCGTGTGACGCATACTAGGCCTTGTTGCTGTAGATAGACAAGCGCTCTATCCTCAGCGAGCCTGCCTAGCGACGACTTGTTTACCTCATTTGTCATTTTGCTCGCTGCCGAATAGCCCGTATTTTGTACAATGTGGCGATGACAGGTGTATGACGCACCTGTAAGCCTGCTAATTTTGATGCCACCTCCATATGTCCACGCCTTCGTCTTCTCTGCTTACCAGTCTTGTGCAGCTCACCAGCGATCTGGAGCAGCAGCGTTTCCCTGAGAGCGCATTGTATGTAGTCGCTACGCCGATAGGGAATATCGCGGATGTGAGTTTGCGCGCATTGAAGGTGCTTTCACTGGTTGATGCTATTGCGTGTGAAGATACACGCAACACTGGGCTTTTAATGTCGCGACTCGGCTTGTCAACGCCTTTGTTTTCTGCTCATCAGCACAATGAACGCGAGTCCGCAGAAAAAATCATAGTGCGATTACGCAAAGGAGAGCGTATTGCTTTAGTTTCCGATGCAGGCACACCAGCCATATCGGATCCGGGTACGCGCATTGTCGATGCCGTTATCGACGCTGGCTTGAGCGTGATTCCGATTGCAGGTGCCTGCGCTGGTATCGCAGCTTTATCAGCCAGTGGTTTGATGACGGATGAATTTTATTTTGTCGGTTTCTTGCCAAGCAAAACTAGTCAACGTGCTCAGCTGCTATCGCGCTTAACAAGTACTCGTGCCACACTGATCTTTTATGAGGCTCCGCATCGAATTCTCGAATCAGCACAAGCGTTGGCTAACGCTCTAGACGGCACGCGGCGCGTAGTTGTGGCACGCGAAATATCAAAATTATTTGAACAAATTCACCGCTGCCAATTAAGTGAGCTACATGATTGGCTGGCCCAGGCTCCTGAACATCAAAAAGGGGAATTCGTATTGCTCGTTGAAGCTGCCGTGGTCAGTGATGAACCGGATCTATCGGAAGCAGCCAGAGTGTTGACTATTTTGTTGGAAGGCAACTCAGTCAGCCAAGCCGCGGCACTGGCTGCGCGCATTACCGGCTTAAAGAAAAATGCGCTATATGACTTGGCGCTGAAAATGCAAACCAACGACGAATAAAACGAGCAGCAATAACAAAATTTATTTCTGAACGATCGACGTCTGAATTTGCGAAACTTCTTTTAACAAATCAGCGGCTGTTTTTGCGGTCTCGCGTGAAGTAAATGGGCCACTATGCAAACGATACAGACCACCCGTTTGTACGATGACAGGCTCGGGCAAATCTTGCGGCCATCCTGCGAGTAATCGAATTCGCATCGCATCAGCATTGTGTACTTGTGCGTAGGCACCAAACTGTAAAAAAATCCCGCCGGTCTCAGCAGCCACGGGTGGCGCGCTGCCACTCGCTAAGCGAGTCATTGGATCAGCCGACTCTTTTGCTGTAGCGAGAGCACCTTTGCGACGCTTATCTTCCTGCATGCGCGCAATTTCGTCGGGCAAGATGCGTTCGACTTCAAGCTCTGCACTACCGATTTGAATAAAACCTAATTTCAATGCAGCGGTGTACGACATATCAATAATGCGCGACGCATGAAAGGGTCCACGATCATTAATGCGAACAATCACCTGCTTACCATTACGTAGATTAGTCACCCGCGCATAGGAAGGAATCGGCAACCTTGGATGGGCGGCTGTCATCTTGAACATGTCATAGATTTCGCCTGAAGCAGTTCGCTGACCATGGAATTTTTTTCCATACCAACTGCCTTTGCCGCGCTGTATAAACGGCTTATCGTCCGTGATCGGTACAAAAGTTTGATCGAAAATGGTGTAAGGCTTACTCGGGCCTTTAGCGATAGGCTCGATTTTTGGCTCCGCATCAGGCGTATCCACTAAGCCGTCAGGAATTGCATCGCCCGGGCCGTCGTCCTTGTAATAGCCACCCGGCTTTTTTGCTTCCGCACTCGGCGGCGGTGTAACACCCGTTGAAGAAGAAGCCGAAGGAGTCGAAGAAGCTGCCGGTGCCGTGGGTGCTGAACTGCGCACTGGCTCATCACGTACACTTAAATCAACTGTGGTACAGGATGATAAAACGAGTGCTGATAGCGTCATACTTAACGCTGCCAAACTACGCTGCATGCCACACCTGTTCATCGTGATTTGACTACGCATAGCTGCCTCATCAGGTCTGTACCAAGGTACGATGGCGCTGAATACTCATCAGCGTACCGACACCTAAACTCAATGTCACAAACGCGGTACCGCCATAACTCATGAAAGGCAATGGCACACCCACCACGGGGAGAATACCGCTCACCATGCCCATATTCACAAACACATAGGTAAATATCGATAGCGTGAGCGAGCCCGCTAGTAAGCGAGAAAAAAGTGTCGGTGCATTCGCTGCAATGATTAGTCCTCGACCAATTAACAGCAAATAGAGAACTAATAGCACGCCGTTACCTAGCAAACCAAACTCTTCAGAAAACACCGCGAAAATAAAATCAGTGGTGCGCTCGGGTATGAACTCAAGATGCGACTGCGTACCGTTCAGCCAACCCTTACCGATCAATCCACCCGAACCAATCGCAATCGTTGATTGAATGATGTGAAAACCTTTTCCTAAAGGGTCCGACGTGGGATCAATCAAGGTCATGATTCGGTGGCGCTGATAGTCATGCAACATGGTCCAAACCAACGGCAAGCTAGCTAAACCTGCGACTCCCAAACCAATAATCAAACGCCAAGATAATCCGGCCAGAAAAATCACAAAAAATCCTGACGAGGTAACTAACACGGCGGTGCCCAAATCTGGCTGCCTCAGAATGAGCCCCACGGGTAGCGCCAGCAACAAGCCCGCCATCAAGAAGTCGCGCCAGCGAATCATGCCTTCTCGTTTTTGAAAGTACCACGCAAGTGTCAGCGGCAACGCCAGCTTCATGATTTCAGAGGGTTGAATAATCACGCCGACATTCAACCAGCGTCGCGCACCGTTCTTAATTAATCCAAACAGTGCGACTCCCAATAGCAATGAGATGCCTACAACATAAATCGGCACTGCGAAACGCATTAATTTTTGCGGCGGAATCATGGCCGCGATCCACATCACCGCGATACCGACGGCGATATTGCGCAAATGGCCTTCAAAGCGCCCGGGGAAATTCCACGCAGCCGACGATACGGCTAGACAACCCAATAAAAGAATTAAACCTAGAACGATCGTCAGAGAGCGATCAAATATAAAAAATCGTCGCTTGACGGTTTCTAGCACCGGATAACGTGCTCCTTGGTAACCAGACATCATTGTGGCGCCCCTCGATTCGGTTCAACAGGCTTGGGTGTGCTGAGTTTGGTCGTGTCGGATTTAACGGCTGTTGGCTGTGTTGCTTCGCTAGCTTTCACAACAGGTTTAGTTACATCCGTTTTAACTGCTGCTGATTGAGCAGATGACTGAGCTGATGTGTCGGCCGCTTTTACAACTGGCTTGGTAGCATCAGGCTTTACTGTCGCTGGCTGTGCTGGCTGTGTTGACTGCACTGAATCACCGACTTTAGCAGCGGGCTTGGCGGGCTCATCAGGGCGCTTACCAGTTAAGTAGTAATCCATCGCTAAGCGCGCAATTGGCGCGGCGGCAGCAGCGCCGAAACCTGCATTCTCAACGATGACTGCTAATGCGATCCTTGGTTTGTCTGCAGGCGCAAAACCGATATACAAGGAGTGATCGCGCAAACGCTCTGAAATTTTACTGGCGTCGTATTTAACATTTCTACTCAAGGCAGCTGCCTGAGCGGTACCGGTCTTACCACCCGAAATATACGGTGCATTCGCGAATGAACGTGCAGACGTACCTTCCTTGGTCACGCCTATCATGGCCTGTTTAATGAAATCGATATTGTCTTGTTTTAACGGTATGCGATAACTCTCTTTAGGTACGGTGAGCTTGCGCGCTTTGGTGGTGCCACTCTCAACCATCTTCACCAAATGTGGCTTCATCACGATGCCGTTGTTAGTGAGGTTAGAAACAGCATGCGCTAACTGCAGCGGGGTAAATGAGTTATATCCCTGACCAATGCCCACAGAAATTGTTTCGCCGGCATACCATTTTTGCTGCTCAGGTTTTTTGTAGGTATTGCGTTTCCATTCCTGCGAAGGCAGCACACCACGACGCTCGTTTTCAAGATCAATACCGGTTAGCTGCCCAAAACCTAAAGGCTTCATGAAATCATGAATCGCATCAATGCCTAAATCATTCGCCAAGTTGTAGTAATAAGTATTACAGCTCTGGACGATCGATTTATACATATCGACGCGACCATGGCCACCTTCTTTATCGTCGCGGAATTTATTATTACCGAACCAAAAATAACCAGGATCGAAGATCGCTGCCTCTGGCGTGCGTTTACCTAACTCTAGCGAGGCGAGCGCCATATATGGCTTAAAGGTCGAACCCGGCGGATAACTGCCAATCAACGGACGATTCAACAATGGTTTGTCGAGCGAGGTATTCAACTCTTCCCAACTTTTTGCATCAATACCTTCAACAAATAAATTCGGATCAAAGGTCGGCATCGACACATACGCCAATATGTCACCCGTCGATGGCTCGATCGCTACTAGCGCACCGCGCCTGTCGCCAAACGCATGTTCGATAATTTTTTGCAGCTCGATATCGACTGACAAAATTAAGTTATTACCTGATGTCGGTGCGGTACGAGATAAATTACGTACGGCTCTACCACCCGCAGAAACTTCAATTTCATCGTAGCCAGTGGTGCCGTGCAATTCTCTCTCGTAGCTTTTTTCTATACCTTCTTTACCAATGTATTCAGTTCCACGGTAGTTAGCGGCATCATCGCCACCTTCCAATCGTTCGGCTTCCGTTTTATTTACACGGCCGATATACCCAATCATGTGAGAGGCTGTCTGTCCGAGAGGATACTGACGGAATAAACGCGCCTGAATATCAACACCAGGGAAACGGTAACGTTGTGCTGCAAAGCGCGCAACTTCCGCATCGCTTAATCGCGTGCGAATCGGAAGACTTTCAAATGTTTTTGATTCCTCCATCAGTCGACGGAATCGCTTGCGATCTTTTGGCTGTATATCCACCAGCTGTGCCAGCTCATCAATCACCACATCGAGATTGCGTTCAATTTTGGCGGGCGTAATTTCCAAAGTGTAGGCAGAAAAATTACGCGCCAAGACCACACCATTTCTATCCACAATCAATCCGCGGTTAGGCAACGCCGGAACTACGGAGATACGATTACTTTCTGCTCGCTCGAAATATTCGCTGTGCCTTACCCCTTGCAGCCAAAGAAATCGCAACATCAACAAACCAAAGCAAACAAAAACGATCACGCCGGCCACCGACAGGCGCAGCCTGAAGAGTTGTAGTTCGCGTTCGGTATCTTTAATTTCTGTCATTGCTGGCCGCGTTGAACGGTCTGTGTTTTACGTGCTGTGAAATGATTAGATAGGGCGTGTTTCATCGCGATCCACGGCTCGTCTCTGCGGCGCTAGTAATAACCAACAAACAACTGGCCAGATGATGGTAGCGACAATGCTTTGTGCGAAATACAACCAGCCTGGAAATTTGCCGGTGACGGCCAGCTGTATCAGCATTTGTACGATTTGCATCACGACGAGTAAAGGTAAAACGTGCAGCGCCTGCACTGAAGGTCGAAACCACAGTACGCGGCGATGAATCGTGATGGCGAAATACGATAGTAGCGTGTAAGCCAGTGCGTTTTCACCGAGTAGCGATGCGCTGTGCACATCCATCACCAAGCCCATTAAAAATGCAATACCAATTCCGACTTTGCGTGGTTGATAGATGCTCCAGAAAATTAAGGTGAGCGCGACAAAATCGGGCACCCATCCCCAACCGCCCCATGGGAATAAGTTCATGAAAAACGCCGCCACCAAACTAAAGCCGATAAAGGCTGGATTGACGGGCAGCAGAATATGGTCGCGATCAATCATTGGGCTTCCGGATCTTTCTGTCGTTTGCGGGCATCGGTTTGAATCGGTGCCTCCACCGGTGGTGGAGGTGGAGTCATTTGCTTAGCATCGGCCAGCAACACCAGTAGCTGACGATGACGTGCGATTCCTGCCGTGGGTTGCAAAAGAATGCGCGCAAACGCATCGGACGTTTTTGCATCAACCGATACCACCGTTGCTACGGCCAATCCGGTGGGATAAACACCGTCAATGCCCGAGGTCAGCAACACGTCGCCACGTTGAATATCGGCATTCGATGCCATGAAACGTAATTCAAGTACGCCCGTTTGACCGCGACCATACGCTACGCTGCGCACGCCGCTGCGCAGCACCTGAACAGGTATCGCATGGTCTTTATCGGTTAGTAATGTCACTTCTGATGTGAAAGGGAAAACACGTGTAACTTGCCCAATCACACCCAGATCATCAATAACGGGTTGGCCTGGCAGAATTTGATGGCTAGATCCACGATCAATAATGACCTTGCGCGAAAAAGGATCGCGCGCGTCATACAGAATTTCACTCATCACTGACTTCAAAGTCAGGCGCTCAGAAGCGGCAAGTAATTTGCGAAGATGAGCATTCTCTGCCAGCAGTTCTTGGCTCTGCTGTAATTGCTGCGCATTCAACACTTGCTGCTCGCGCATGCGCTCGTTATCTGACTTAAGCGTGGTGAGCGAGGTGAAATAATCACTGGTGGCAAAGATCGCATCGCGCGGCAGCATAGCCACCACCTGCAATGGGTACAGCGCCGCCCCAACAACTTGTCGCACGGCCGATAGTGCTTTCATACGCGAATCCGCCATGAGTAAACCCACGGCAATCAGCGCAAAAAACAGCATCTTGGCGCGCGCTGAGGCACCTTGTTTAAAGAGTGGTGGTGGGGTGTATTCCATCAGAGTGAAACTTTAAACCATGTGAAGGCAATTAGTGCGGACTGGAAATAAAACTGTGCGCCGAACAGCCCACCTTCCCGAGGTCCGGGAAGCAGGCCACTGGCTTTGCAAGGGGGTCGGGGAGTGCGGCTGAGAGAGCGGAACGGACAGCCGACGCGCATTTACTCGTAGGAGAAGAGGGAACCGAGTTTATCCATGCGCTCGAGCGCCATGCCCGAACCGCGCACTACGCAGGTTAACGGATCCTCGGCCACCAAAACTGGCAAGCCGGTTTCTTCCATCAACAAGCGATCGAGATCACGCAACAAGGCGCCGCCACCGGTCAGCATCATGCCTTTTTCGGCTATGTCCGCACCCAGTTCTGGTGGAGTCTGCTCCAGCGCGTTTTTAACCGCTGAAACGATGCTATTGAGGGGATCGGTCAGCGCTTCCAGCACTTCATTACTGGAGATGGTGAAGGAGCGTGGAATACCTTCAGAAAGGTTACGGCCCTTAACTTCCATCTCGCGCACTTCGGTTCCGGGGAATGCGGAGCCGATTTGTTTTTTGATGGTTTCAGCGGTTTGCTCACCAATCAACATGCCGTAGTTGCGGCGGATGTAATTGACAATCGCTTCGTCAAATTTATCGCCACCCACACGTACCGAGCCTTTGTAGACCATGCCGCCCAGCGAAATAATGCCAACCTCGGTGGTACCACCACCAATATCGACCACCATAGAGCCGGTCGCTTCCGACACTGGCAGGCCGGCACCAATGGCAGCAGCCATTGGCTCTTCAATCAAAAATACCTGGGAAGCTCCGGCGCCTAGCGCCGACTCGCGAATCGCGCGTCGCTCAACCTGAGTCGAGCCGCAGGGAACGCAAATAATGATGCGGGGTGAAGGTTTGAATAACTTGGTATCGTGAACCATGCGAATGAACTGCTTAAGCATCTGCTCGGTGACGGTGAAGTCGGCAATCACACCGTCTTTCATAGGGCGAATAGCTTCAATGTTGCCAGGCACCTTACCCAACATCTGCTTAGCTTCTTTACCTACGGCCTGAATATTCTTTTTGGCATTGGGACCGCCTTGCTGGCGAATCGCTACCACGGAGGGCTCATCCAGAACGATCCCCAGTCCGCGAACATAAATCAAGGTATTCGCGGTACCCAGATCAATGGCGAGATCGTTCGAAAAATAGCTACGGAGGAATCCAAACATGTAATCGTGTCCTTATGCGCCGGAATTTGAAAATACCGGCTGAGAAATTGCCCATCTGCTGCGAAAACACTGTCCTGCCGGGGGTTTGAAGCTCGCCGCTGGCGCCGTGTGCACTGAATCACTGAGGCCAATAACGTTGGTTTGCCCGACGATCCGGCACAACGCCGCCGATACCGTTTAGCAGGACGCGTTAGCGGCCTTTAACCTGACATTCTACCTTATAATGCGGTGCAAATTGGCTGTCAGAAACGCTAAAAAATGAAATGATTAGCGTTCTTGCTTTCCCGAAAGCTAAGCTTGCCGCTGTTCTCTACTTTTTAATCCCCGCACTGCACATCAAACGACGACCTGCCTCATGTCCCTGACCCTAAATGATATTGCCCGGCTATCCAAGCTGGCACAGCTGGACCTCAATGATCAGCAAGCCGACGATGCGCTCGACAAGTTGAACAGTATTTTTGCTCTGGTCGAGCAAATGCGTGCCGTCGATACCTCGGGAGTCGCCCCATTGTCGCACCCGATTGCTGCCTGGAAGGATGACGTTGCGTTACGCTTGCGCCCAGACAAAGTCACCGAATCCAACCGTCGTGATGACTATCAAAAGCCGGCTCCAGCGACACAAGACGGCTTGTATCTCGTCCCCAAGGTCATTGATTAGCCCCTCACCGCCGTCGCAAACTAGCGGCGCGGCCCATTACCACGGCAGCTCATTCGCTCATGCATAAGCACACACTGACAGAACTCTCCGCGCAGCTGAAAAGCAAAAAAATTTCAGCCGTCGAACTCGCGCAACTCTATCTTCATCGCATAACGTCGAGCGAGCTGAATGCGTTCATCAACGTTCAGCCCGAATTCACTCTGGCACAGGCCAAAGACGCTGACGCCCGTATTGCTCGCGGCGATGTTACTGCGCTAACCGGCCTGCCGATTGCGCACAAAGATATTTTCGTCACGCGCGACTGGACCTCGACAGCGGGTTCCAAAATGCTTTCCGGCTACATCAGCCCATTTGATGCAACTGTGGTGGAACAGTTCCGCAATGCAGGCATGGTGACGCTAGGAAAACTTAATTGTGATGAATTCGCCATGGGTTCATCCAACGAAAATTCATTTTTCGGTCCAGTGAAAAATCCCTGGGACAC
The DNA here is from genome assembly GCA_903846425.1 of uncultured Noviherbaspirillum sp. Lineage (GTDB taxonomy): Bacteria > Pseudomonadota > Gammaproteobacteria > Burkholderiales > Burkholderiaceae_D > Pernthalerella > Pernthalerella communis. The sequence continues at coordinate 2,636 of CAINAY010000271.1, read as the reverse complement.
CACGGCCGTGCCCGGTGGATCATCGGGCGGATCTGCTGCTGCTATCGCAGGCGGCCTCGCACCCGCGGCCACCGGCACTGACACTGGTGGATCGATACGTCAGCCGGCTGCACTGTGTGGCATTACTGGCATTAAACCCACGTATGGCAGTGTGTCTCGCTATGGAATGATTGCCTTTGCCTCGTCGCTCGATCAAGGCGGCCCAATGGCCTGGACCGCCGAAGATTGCGCACTGCTGCTCAACTCGATGATTGGTTTTGATGAGCGTGATTCGACATCGATAGAACGCGCACCGGAAGATTTTTCGCGGCATCTATCTGACTCGATCAAAGGATTGAAGATAGGCGTACCCAAAGAATATTTAGGCGCAGGACTAGCCAGCGATGTGGCTGATGCCGTGCAAGCTGCGTTGAAAGAATACGAAAAGTTAGGCGCCACCTTAGTGGAGATTTCGCTTCCTAAAACGTCACTGGCGATTCCTGTGTATTACGTGATCGCACCCGCTGAAGCTTCATCGAATCTTTCGCGTTTCGATGGCGTGCGTTACGGCCATCGCGCAAAAAATTACACCGATCTGTCCGACATGTATTGCAAGACGCGCGCCGAAGGTTTTGGTGATGAAGTTAAACGTCGTATTTTGGTTGGTGCCTACGTACTCTCACACGGTTATTACGATGCCTACTATTTGCAAGCACAAAAAATTCGTCGTTTGATTGCTCAAGATTTTCAAGAAGCCTTTAAACAATGTGATGTGATTATGGGTCCGGTAGCACCTACCGTTGCATGGGATCTTGGATCGAAAGTCAATGATCCGGTGGCCAATTATTTAGCTGACATTTACACACTCTCTACCAGCTTGGCTGGCTTGCCTGGAATGTCGATTCCGGTGGGCTTTGGTCAAGGCGAAAAAAATTCGCGTCGCCCCGTAGGCCTGCAATTAATTGGTAATTATTTTACTGAAGCTAAATTGCTCAACATCGCACATCAGTATCAGCTTGCCACTGACTGGCACAAGCAACGGCCCACACAGAATTAAAGGAATCCTTATGCAATGGGAAGTCGTGATCGGGCTGGAAACACATGCACAGCTCACCACCGAATCCAAAATTTTCAGCGGTGCATCCATTGCTTTCGGCGCAGAGCCGAATACGCAAGCCTGCCCGGTTGATCTGGCTTTGCCGGGTGTGCTACCGGTCTTAAACAAAGGTGCCGTCGAACGTGCGATCCAGTTTGGCTTAGCCATTGGCGCGACGATCGCGCCTGAATCTATCTTTGCGCGCAAAAATTATTTTTATCCTGATCTGCCAAAAGGCTATCAGATCAGCCAGTTTGAAATTCCCGTAGTTCAAGGCGGCACCCTATCCTTCGTTGTTGAAATCGACGGTAAAGCTGAACTTAAAACGGTGCAGTTAACGCGTGCGCATCTGGAAGAAGATGCTGGAAAATCTTTGCACGAGGATTATCACGGCATGACCGGCATCGATCTGAATCGTGCCGGTACGCCCTTACTTGAAATAGTGACTGAGCCTGACATGCGCAGCGCAGCTGAAGCCGTGGCGTATGCGAAGGCACTGCACTCACTGGTAGTTTGGCTCGGCGTTTGCGATGGCAACATGCAAGAAGGATCGTTCCGCTGCGATGCCAATGTATCGGTCAGACCCGTCGGCCAAAAAGAATACGGCACACGCTGCGAAATTAAAAATCTGAATTCTTTCCGGTTTTTGGAAGAAGCGATTAACTACGAAGTGCGCCGTCAAATCGAAGTAATCGAAGATGGCGGCAAAATCACTCAAGAGACACGCCTCTACGATCCCGACAAAAAAGAAACGCGCTCCATGCGCAGCAAAGAAGATGCGATGGACTATCGCTATTTTCCTGATCCGGATTTGCCGCCACTCGTCATTGCGGCCGATTGGATCGCGCGCGTCAAAGCGTCACTTCCCGAATTGCCGGGCGCGATGCGCGAGCGTTTTGTGCGCGACTATCAATTATCTGAATACGACGCCATGGTGCTGACGCAATCGAAAGCGATGGCCATTTACTTTGAGTCCGTGGTGTCCACTGCCGGTCGCGAGCAAGCCAAACCTGCGGCTAATTGGTTGATGGGTGACGTGTCCTCAACGCTCAATCGCGAAGGCATTGATATCGCGCACTCACCCGTCAGCGCAACGCAATTCGCATTGCTTCTCAAGCGCATCGCTGATGGAACCATCTCTAACAAAATCGCTAAAGAAGTTTTCGCCGGCATGTGGGAGGCGCGTTCTGATTCAGCGACGCTGGCGGATGATTTGATTGAATCCAAAGGCTTAAAACAAATTTCGGATAGCGGCGCGTTAGAAAAAATTATTGATGAAGTACTCGCCGCGAACGCCAAATCCGTTGAAGAATTTAGGGCTGGTAAAGAAAAAGCATTTAATGCGCTGATAGGTCAGGCGATGAAAGCCAGTAAAGGCAAAGCTAATCCGGCGCAACTGACAGAATTACTCAAGCAGAAACTTGGCTAAGTAATCGGGCAAATAGTATGGTGAAAGGTCCATCAATCATCTTGCCAGGTCTGCTAACCCAGCGCATAATGCATCGCAATTGCAATGCGTGAGGTGCCAGCATGAAGTCATCCAATTTCCCCTCAGTGCGAG
>CAINAY010000270.1 GCA_903846425.1 uncultured Noviherbaspirillum sp. | reverse complement strand
GACTAGAGTATGCCAGTGTTACCGATAGTGCGTTGTTAAAGGATTTTTTACCACCAGAGCAGGGTTTCCCCTGACGGGCTTTAGGGATTGGCCGCGTAGGTATTGAGGATTACGCAGTAGGGATTGCTCAGTGCGGCTTATTTAAAGGGGTTGTCTATGTTGTCCGTCGGTCGAAACGTGATGTGTGTCGGCAGATCACTGGCCTGTTGAAGATGATCAATCGCTGCATCAAGCACGGATTTTAATTTCAATGCCAAGGCCAAACCGGCCTGATCGCGGGTAATCGACAGTGAGCCATACATCTCGACTTGATCCAGCCGATTTTCAATAGTGAGCTGACCGAGGGTGATGGACTCGGTTTCATTTTTAAACGGCTCCATATCAGGCATGCTGATCCCCATTATTTATTTCGCGAGCGAATTCGTGGTTCCGGCAGGTTGATGCGCTTTGATTTTATATCGGCGGGCACGGTTGGGAAAAGTGTAATGCCTATCCGTTTTTCGAGCTCTGCCAATGAAACAACTTCGTACTCATTACCCGCCATATTAGGCGACATCCAAGCCGCACCTTCTTTTTTTATCGGATCGTAGACTGCTTTAAAAATATGCGTCGGTATAAACACTCGTCCATTAATACGGGCAATACGATCGCCTTCGAAAGCCGGTCCGGTAATCACAAATAACTCGCCGCGTTGATTCACCAGATGCCGGGTAGCGCCCTCGATGGCAGACCAGAGTATCTGATTGTGTTCTCTGTCTTGTGGAACGATATTCGCCAACGAAAAACTTTGATGTTGTGATTCCTCTGTGGGCATGTCAGCTGCTGGCGACATGTGACCGCGGTCATAGCCCGAGCGCACATAGTCGGATAACTCCGCGCGCTGATCTGACGGAATATTTTCATCCGCATGGAATGCATCCTTGCGTTTAATTTCGCGCGCTTGTACGAGGCTAGTGCGCGTCAGATGTTCGGCCGACCACAAAGGCGTACGTGATACGCCCGAGTGCATCACGGCAAAGGCTTCATAGCATAGAGCCACCGTGTGCGTTTGCAAGCTAGCTCGAATAAAGACAGGCGCTTTGCCATCCACAAAATGTTTGAGACAAGCCTGATTTTGCGCAGAGGATGGTAGCGAGGTGAGCGCTGTCAAACCGAGTGAGAGCGCTAGCAGTAATTGGGTGATTTTTCTCATCTAAATGCCATTCAAGTGTCTTATTTATTTCGAATTGGCCGGTTAAAGGAAGTTCAATTCGGCTTTCGAACGATATTGACGAATTTTACTCTCAAGAAAGATTGAGCTTTCGGTGAGTGAACGTGTCAAAGAGGTGATGGCCTGACGCTGTCTGGCGATGCAGAAGCACATTCGATGAGGAGAAAAAAATGGACTATCAGAATCGGCGCGAAGAATATTCTTGGTTATTCTTGCTTGGAGGGCTGGCAGTGGGAGCCTTAGCTATGTTTGTGGTCGATCCCTCGCAGGGAAGTCGACGCAGATCTCAGTTGCAAGACAAAATGAGTAATGCGACTCATAAAACATCCAAATTAATGGATAGCTTTGTCAGAGATGCCCACAACCGATTGCTAGGCTTGCAAGCACAAGCGCGACGCATCATGGCACCCAAATCACTCAAGCCGATTGATAACCATGTGTTGGAAGCGCGCGTTCGGTCGCGGCTTAGTCGAGAAATTCCCCAGTTCGATGATGTGCATATCAGTGCTCGTGAGGGAACGATTAGCTTGTCCGGCAATATCAGCGCAGAAGAAGAGTCGCGGTTACTTGAAATGGTAGAAGCGATACCCGGTGTCGAGGCGGTGCAGCACCATCTCGAGATACGTTCAGCTGACAATGCTATTCGTCGGGCGGGTTGGTCTGTGGTGGATACTGTTTCTGTCGTGTGTGCTGTTAGCGTAGGACTCGGGGTTTTATACCGACTGACGCGTGACCGCACTGCGTTAGCTGAGGCGAGAGACGCTGCTAGGCAATCGCTCTCCGAAAATCAACTGGATTTACAGCAAACCGAGACGTCAAGTCGCGAGAGTAAAAAAACTAACGCTGAATCAACTGAAGAGCAGGGAGATAGGCTGCACTGAGAATAATTATTTAGCTTTTTCGTAGCCCGTACTGAGTTGGTACTGGGTGCGGGTCTTTGCTTTATCATTCACCGTCAATAAATAAAAATAAACGGAGATGAGCATGGCAGACCCGCATCCACTCTTGTGGACGCCCAGTCCTGAGCGCATTGCGCGTAGTCGTTTGACTCATTATCAAAAGTGGCTGGCCACGCAAGGTAAGCACTTTGCTGATTACAACGAACTATGGCAATGGTCGGTTGAGAACATCGACGAATTCTGGGCATCGATCTGGGAGTATTTTGATCTCCCTTGCTCAGTACCTTATAAGCAAGTACTGGCGAATCGCGCTATGCCGGGTGCAGTATGGTTTGAAGGTGCTCGGTTGAATTTTGCAGAGCAGTTGTTTCGATTTAATGTCGATCAAGGCAGTGGCGACAAACCGGCGGTGATTGCCGAATCTGAAACGCGTGCGCGCACCCGTTTGTCATGGCAGCAGCTACGTGAACAAGTCACTGCAGTTTCAAACACGCTGCGCGCTTTGGGTGTGCAGCCCGGTGATCGAGTAGCAGCGTATCTTCCGAATACACCTGAAGCGGTGGTAGCATTTTTTGCCTGTGCCAGTGTTGGTGCGATTTGGTCATCATGTTCACCCGACATGGGTAGTTCGAGTGTATTGGATCGATTTTTACAGATCGAGCCTAAGGTACTGATCGCCGTTGATGGTTATCGTTATGGCGGCAAAGAGTTTGATCGTATGGGTGTGGTTGCTACGCTAAAGGACGAGCTTAAAACGCTGCAGCACACGGTTCTATTTCCTTACCTTGATGAAGCGGCACAACTCGATGGCGCGATGTTGTGGGAAGAATTATTTTCTCACCCGTCGGCACATGCATCAGCTATGGTTTTCGAGCAAGTGCCTTCTGATCATCCTTTATGGATTCTTTATTCCTCAGGTACTACCGGCATGCCCAAGCCGATTGTGCATGGACATGGCGGAAGCTTAGTTGAAGCCGTTAAGGGTAATGCCTTAGCACTTGATTTAGGCGAAGACGATCGATTTTTATGGTTCACCACGACCGGCTGGGTGATGTGGAATGCGCAGATCACAGCACTCTTAGTGGGGTCGACGATTTGTATCTATGACGGCAATCCGGGTTATCCCGATATGAGCCGTTTGTGGCGTTTTGCAGAAGATATGCAGCTCACCTTTATGGGAGTGGGTGCGGCGTTTTACGCCAACTGCATGAAGGCCGCAATCGAACCAGCCAAGATTGCTGATTTAAGTCGATTACGTAGCCTCGGATCCACCGGCTCACCGCTGGCAGATGAAGCCTTTCATTGGATTTATCAGCAGGTGCATGCAGACCTTATGCTGGCGTCGATCAGTGGCGGCACCGACGTGGTGGCTTCATTTGTAGGTGCGTGTCCTGTGCTACCTATCTATGCCGGTGAAATGCAATGTCGCTCCTTAGGTATTGCGGTGCATGCGTTTAATGAGCAGGGCGACTCAGTCATCGATGAAGTAGGTGAGTTAGTGGTGACTGAACCTATGCCGACGATGCCCTTATTTTTCTGGAATGATCCGGGTAATAAGCGTTATCTCGATAGTTACTTTGATCATTACCCCGGCGTATGGCGACACGGTGATTGGATACGTATTACGCCACGCGGTGGCGCCATCATTTATGGTCGATCGGATGCCACGATTAATCGTTATGGCATACGAATGGGAACCGCCGAAATTTATCGTGTCGTTGAAGAGTTACCGGAAGTCTTAGATAGCATGGTGGTTGACTTAGAATATTT
>CAINAY010000269.1 GCA_903846425.1 uncultured Noviherbaspirillum sp. | reverse complement strand
CCTTGGAGTTTTGGGTTAATTTCAAATTATTCGGATTCATAGGCTTAATGATTGTCTTTGTCGTAATTCAAAGCATCTATCTTTCGCGCTACATGAAAGAAACAGAACAGGAATCAGAATGACTCGACCAGACAAGATTCGTGAACTACTCACGGCCGGCCTTGCACCTGAAGCAATAGAGATTGCCGATGAGTCTGCATTTCATGCAGGCCACGCAGGCGCTGCTTCTGGCGGTGGACATTACCGACTGCATCTGGTGTCGGCTCGTTTTGAAGGCGTCAGCAAAGTAGGAAGGCACCGGCTAGTGTATGATTGCCTCAGCGAGATGATGCAAAAAGACATACACGCTCTTGCCATGACCTTGCTCACTCCCAAAGAAGCAGCAGAACAAGGAAATTGACTTCAACGGCCGTAGCGGCCAATTTTTATCAACGCTCTTACTTCCACAACTATGATGAATTTGAAAACTTCGCGCCTGCTTTTGGCGCTGTGTGTATCTGTCTACCTACCAGCCATTGCACAAAACGTTGCTGTTGTTAATGGCAAGTCGATACCGACCTCGCGCGTCGATGCTATGGTCAAACAAATGGTTCAACAGGGCCAGCAAGATACGCCCGAAATGCGTTCCATGATCAAAGACGAATTGATCAACCGGGAGGTACTCGCTCAAGAGGCCGACAAGCAAGGCTTATCCAGCCGTCCAGAAATCAAAAATCAGATTGAATTGGCGCGCCAGTCCATCATCATTCGTGCCATGGTGACTGAATATCTATCTAAGAACCCAGTCAAAGACGACGAAATCAAGGCTGAATACGAAAAGGTCAAAACAAGCTCCAGCGGCAAGGAATATCACGCACGCCATATCTTGGTTGAAAAAGAAGATGAAGCCAATGGCATCATTGAAAAACTCAAAGGAGGCGCGAAATTTGAAGAGCTCGCCAAAGTCTCCAAAGATCCTGGCTCAGCTGAACAAGGTGGCGATTTAGGTTGGGCACCTTCGGATGCGTTCGTCAAACCTTTTTCAGAAGCGATGATGAGTTTGAAAGCGGGTGACGTCACTCCTGCTCCTGTCAAAACACAATTCGGTTTTCATGTGATCAAACTCGAAGAAACGCGTGATTCGCAGTTGCCACCGTTTGATCAAGTTAAAGCTCAGATCGCTGAATCTCTGCAACAGCGTAAACTTCAGACTTACCAGCAAGACCTGAAGAAAAAAGCAAAAATCAAGTAATATTCCGCATCACAAAAAACGCTCCGTGAAGAATCCTTCTACGGAGCGTTTTTTTATACCTGTTCGAACGATAGATGGCTTACCCCACCCATTTACGGGCATTCTGAAACATTCGCGTCCACGGCGACTCTTCACCCCAGCCATCCGGATGCCATGACTGCTGCACCGTTCTAAACACACGCTCGGCGTGCGGCATCATCACGGTGAAGCGGCCATCTTCAGTGGTAACTGATGTAATCCCTGAAGGCGATCCATTGGGATTGAGCGGATAACGCTCAGTCACCTGCCCGTAATGATCAACAAAACGCAGCGCGACTTTTACAGCACTCTGTTGACCTGTGTGGGCAAAGTTGGCAAAGCCTTCGCCATGGGCGACAGCAATCGGCGTTTGAGTTCCGGCCATACCGGCAAAGAAAATGGAGGGCGAATCCATCACCTCAACCATCGCAAACCTAGCTTCGAATTGTTCCGATTGATTGCGAGTGAATT
>CAINAY010000268.1 GCA_903846425.1 uncultured Noviherbaspirillum sp. | reverse complement strand
GACCAGCAATCGGATGGGCTGGTACAAACTGCGCAACCTTTGAACCTAGAGCATGCCTTGCCGCCAGCACCACATCCGACTTCGTGCTACCGGCATCCGTTACTACCGTATCGGACGATAAGTGCGGAGCGATGGCAGCAAGCAGCGAACCGGTCTGCGCAACGGGCGCTGCGATAAGTACGAGATCAGCACCTGCTATCGCTTGTTGAATTGTTTCCGCAATGCTGTCGATTAAGCCTAGTGATTTAGCGCGCTCCAGCGTTTCGCGTCGGCGACCCACACCCATCACCTCAGCCACCACACCTTTGTTCTTAAGTGCGAGCGCAAACGATCCGCCAATCAGGCCAACACCGAAAATGGCGATTTTATTGAGTGACTTTGGCTTGCTCACCGTTTGCTCACCGTTTGCTCGTCCAAGCTCAAGCGAGTATCGCTTTCAGCGCTGTAAGAAACGCAGCGTTTTCTTCCGGCAGCCCTATGGATACACGCAGCCATTGCGGCAAGCCGTAATTACCTACAGGGCGAACGATGATGCCTTTTTTTAGTAAAGCGAGATTCACGCGAGCACCGGCACCATCATCCTGCCCAGCGCGAAACAACACAAAGTTTCCAGACGAGGGCAGGTATTCGATTTTCATACTATCGAATGCCGACGTGAGTTGTTGATAACCTTGCGCATTGACTTCCGCACTTTTTTTCAAGTACGCCGCATCATTTAACGCGGCAATCGCCGCTGCCTGAGCCAAAGAATTGACATTGAAGGGCTGACGCAAACGATTCAGTAAATCCGTCAACGCCGGTTGAGCAATACCAAAACCCACACGCAAACCGGCCAGACCATACGCCTTAGAAAAACTACGCGAAACAATCAGATTGGGATATTGCGCTACCCATTGCAAGGAATCATAACGCTGCGCATCAGAGAGATACTCTGTGTATGCCTCATCCAACACCACCACCACTGATGATGGAACAGATTGAATAAACGAATGAATTTTTTCAGCCGAAATGAATGTGCCCGTTGGATTGTTGGGATTCGCCACAAAGACGAGCCGCGTTTCATTGGTAATAGCAGCACGCATGGCATCTAAGTCATGACCATAATTCGTCGCAGGTACCACAATCGCTTTAGCACCAACCGCCTGCGTTGCAAGCGGATACACCGCAAAAGAAAATTCTGAATACACCACCGCTTGACCAGGCGCGACTAAAGCACGCGCTGCTAATTCAAGAATGTCGTTACTACCATTACCTAACGTAACCCAATCAGTAGGCACAGAAAATTTCTCGCTGATAGTGCCTTTGAGATCAAAGCCATTTGAATCGGGGTAACGCGCTAATTCAGCCAACGCGATAAGCATCGCTTGCCGAGCGCTCTCGGGTAGGCCAAGCGGATTTTCGTTGGATGCCAGCTTGACGATGGTTGCCTCATCAAGACCAAACTCTCGTGCGACTTCCGAAATAGGTTTGCCGCCCTGATAAGGGGCGATCGCACGGACGTAATCAGGACCGAAATTCATAAGTAATAAAAAAATCAGGAAGCGTGTGGGTAGGAACCTAACACTTTAAAAAAAGCCGCTTGTGTCTGCAACTCGGCTAAGGCCTTTGATACCGTCGGATCATTAGCATGACCCTGAATATCGACATAGAAGTAATAATCCCAACGACCGGTTCTGGCGGGACGTGATTCAAAGCGAGTCATCGATACGCCATGTTTAGCTAGTGGCGCGAGTAATTCATACACTGCACCGGGTTTATTCGGTACGGACAAAACGATAGAGGTTTGATCTTTCCCGCATGCTGAAGGAGTTAAACGTCCAATCACCACAAACCGCGTGCGATTGTGAGGATCATCTTGTATGTGCGCATGAACAATTGATAAGCCATAACGCTTCGCAGCCATTTCGCCTGCGATGGCGGCAGCACTGTGATCGTCAGCCGCAATTTTTGCTGCTTCACCATTCGAAGCAACCGCTTGGCGTTCTATGGTTGGGTAGTGTTCATTCAACCATGATTGGCACTGAGCCAATGCTTGTGAATGAGCACAAATCCGCTTGATGCCTTCCATACTGCCAGTGCGTGTCATCAAGCTGTGATGTACTGGCAAAGCG
>CAINAY010000267.1 GCA_903846425.1 uncultured Noviherbaspirillum sp. | reverse complement strand
TTGATTAGTCAATCACTCGCTGCACTAGCCACACCGTTGAAATCGCTAGTACAGCGAGCGATCCCCACGTCATGACGCGTCGTTTACCTTCTTCCGAACGAACCAGCATCAACACGGGCAGCGCCACCGCGAGCACCGTGGATAGCTGACCCAACTCAACGCCCACATTAAATGCAATCAGCGTTTCTAAAAAGTAGTCTGAGGCCAGGCCCAGATCTTTTAAGCCGTTTGCAAATCCCAATCCATGAATTAGCCCAAACACAAAGGCTAGCTGCCAGTGATTGAATTGATATTTTTTTTGTAGGTTCATCGCCGCTGACGCCATGATGGAAAAAGCGATCAGTGATTCGATGAGTTTTTCTGGAAACGACACCAAATCAAACGTTGCTAACGCCAACGTAATGGAATGCGCAATCGTAAACGCAGTAATCACCTTCAAAGCAAAAAATTCTGCCTTGCGATTCACTCGTGCTTCGGGCACTGCCTCATCTGATAAAGCCAATTCAGAGCTTTTTTTCCACAACATGATTCCGGGCAGCAGTAACGTCAATAAAAATAACAGATGATCGAAACCTTCCCAAATATGTTTGGCACCCTCTTTGGCAAACAAAAAAATCGTTGAAATACGTTTAGTCTCACCCAACGCAAACCGCTGAACCGCATTCGATTGATCGATAACTGATGAAATTTCATCGCCATTCAGTGCCAAGCGAAGAAAGGCGCGGCCTAAGCGATCGTTCTGCGTAAAAAATTCATAGCGAACAACGACGAAGCGGGCTTTCGGCTCGATCGCAGGCCCAACGAATTGCTGCCTGACATATAAGCCATCGTTGTGAACAGCAACTGATTGCGCCGTAAATTCCAACGGCATCAATTGCTCATCGATTTCAAGCTTTAAGGATTTTTGTATGGCTTCGGTGATCGGCTCTTGCAAAGACTTCAGCTGATCAGCCGTGGGTGGAGGCGCACTTTCTTTGCCGGGCTTTTGTAATAGGTTGCCCAGATCGCGCACATAGAAATCCAAGTCCACTTCCAAGTGACCATCCACTTGACGGATATTCAGATAGCTATTACCGGTCTGATGCGCATAGCTAGTGCTGAATGCGCCAAAGGCTAACCACAAGCAGCAACCCACCAAGATTCTGTATAGCCATGATGGGATGCCCGCTGTGTTACCTACCCTTGCCAATGCCATTATTGCGCCAGTGCCTCAAGCGTTAATAGCTTCAAACTCTGCGGGTAATCCTTTTGCAGTTCTTGAACCATTTTTTTAAATTTCTTCTGTCCGTCGTCTTTAGGCAATACCTGCTGATTAATCGCCTGTAGATAATGAATCCCGAGGATGAAACGAACCTCTTCGGCATTCACCATGGTATTTTTTGATTTCAGCAAACCCTCGCCCAAACCTATCATCTCAATCAATTCTTCTTTGGATTGAGAAAATGGCGTTAAAGGATTGTCTGAAAAGCTGTCATAAAAATGGCTCTTCAACAGCATGAAACGCGCATGCTCGACGAACGACCCTTTAGGATCGAGTTTTATCGCTTCTCTGTAGCTTTTCAAATGCGATACATACAATCCGGTCTTTGGTGACGCCTCAAGCTTGTCGGGAGTACGGCTCAACTCGTTCAACAATAACGATGTTTCTAAACCTTTGACTATGCCGTGGCTGATCATGTCTTGATTAAACAAGTCTCTTAGCTCATCGACGGTGATAGCAATCTGGTACTGAGCCTTGGCGCGAGCGCTCGCTGGTTCTTTAGAATTTAAAACATTGCGCATTTCTTGTAGCTTAGAGATATAGTTTTTTCTAGCTTCGCTGTTGATGGAATCATGCGCCACCACCGCTTGGGTGGTAAGCGCACTAACGGCCACAACACAGCCAAAGAAAACTGAACGCAAATTACTCATCATTGCTCAGCCGGTTTATCAGGCATTTCTAATTTTTCACCGTTGAAGAAAGCTTTCGCACCCGGATGAACATTCATGCCAAATTTACCTTTACCCGGATTCACTAACTGCAACCGGCTGGCATCTTGCATCAATGAAGCCGCAATCAAAAAACCATGATGCAACGGTAGATCGGGACGCGTAACTAACAGGTACTTACCGTTATCAACCAGTACTTCAAGTGGCAAGGGAGCATAGTCTTCAAACGGAGGCGAACCCGTAAACATCAGGCGTGCGTGCATGTACGATAAAACAGCAAGCTTGGTCTGATTCGTTTTCAATAACGCAGCAATGCGAGGCATGTCATGCGCGCGACTCACCAAGGCACGACTGAGCGGAAGTTTTTCGCGTAATACTGCAACCCATTCATCCCCTACTTCGTCGCCCGGCAAATCAGCGTGCGAGGTCATGACTTGAAGATTACGTTTTCGAAAAATATCCCATTGAGCGTAAGGAGTATGGGCAAAGCTAGAAATAGCGGGGAATGTAATGCCAGCAAACAGCGCGGCTGCTCTGGTAATAAATTGTCTTCTGAACATGGTCTTTCCAAAAAAAGAGCGAGGTAAAACCTCGCTCTTAAGTCTGCTTCATTTCAATGAATTATTTATCAAAAATATCCATTGGGCAAATCGTAGTCACTGCATAGTTAGGAACGTCAACAACGTTACTGATACGCAGATCACAAGCAACGCTGGTAACAACAAACGCTTGCTCTTTAGTCAGACCTTTGGTGACCTTGAGCCAGTCGATCATGTTGATCAGGGAGTTACGTGCAGCCAGTGTGACATCGTTAGACAAGTTAGTCAGTGGCTTGATTTTCGCGCTATCCAAATATGTCCACTGTGGTGGCACTTCACCAGCCGCTTTCAAAGGATAACCAACAACAGCGTGAAATCTATCTGGTTCGAGTTTTTTGATCTGCGAACCGCCTTCAAACATTGGCTGCTTAACCACCGAAGCCATACCTTTACGAATCGATGTTTCAACGGTCACGATAGCGCCCATTTCGATCGCTGTACCAGCAACTTCGCCATCGCCTTGTGCAAAGTGCACGTCACCGATGAACAAGCCGCAACCATCAATGAAGCAAGGCAGCAGCAAGGTTGTACCTTCAACCATTTGTTTCACGTCCATGTTACCGCCGTTTTCACGTGGCGGAATGGTACGCAAGCACTTGTCTTTATGGCTGCCTTTCGGGCCGCAAATTTCAGGTGGACGAGCACTGGTTGGCTCAGGAGGCAATGCCACACCACCAGCGGCTGCCAGTTGTGTTTCACGTGCCAACCATTTATCTACTTCTTCAGCGCCTGGCATCACACCAACCGAACCCATGAAACCATTCATAGGAATGCGAACGCCAGGAACTTCAGCCGATACCGCTTCAACACGGTTCAGTTTCCAGTTAGCGACGAACGGCTCAGTGTACAGATCTGGCAAGAAACCAAAACCAGGAATGATGGTGGTGTAACCATATTCATTCGGAGTGACGTTGATCAGTTTGATAGCTAACACGTCACCGCGCTTTGCACCTTCGATGTAGATTGGGCCAGTCATTGGGTGAATCAAGTTCACGTCAATCGCTGTTACATCTTTTGGCTTCGAATTGATGTTCAGGTTCGAATCCAACGCGTCACGCGTATGCACAACAATCTGATCGCCTGGTTTTGCACGGGCAATAGGTTTAATCGCTGGGTGATAACGGTTAAAGCAATTTGGGTCTTGCTCGCAATGAGCGCCCTTCTTTTTGATTTCAACGATATTCTGAGTCTTAACGTCAGCCGTATCTGCAAAAGCAGACTGGCCAATGGCTGATGCCAGCAGGGCAACCAGCACGGCGGGAATTAAACGCATTACAAATCTCCGGTGGGTGTGTAAAGAGTGGGGTTCTTCTAGTACCACTATGACGCAACTATAAAAGTATAAATTGAACTTCACAGTCCATCCACATTGTTGCCAAACAGCACCACTTTGTCCAGAGGAACTTCTTATAAATTCAATGAGAAGTGACGTCGGGCGCTGATAAAGCAACCCATTTGCGATAGTAGTGCGGCGGCGCACCATAAAATAGCAAGGCTGCACCGCGAGCTTGCTAAAAGTTAATTAGATTTTCAATAGTTTATTGAAATATAGATTGTATTCAGGTAGACTGTTTTCATATTAACTTCAGCGTCGACCAAGTACCGCCATGACCGAACACATCACCACTGAACTCGACCTACTCACCATGCGCGACGCCGCTAACAATGC
>CAINAY010000266.1 GCA_903846425.1 uncultured Noviherbaspirillum sp. | reverse complement strand
TTTCCAACACTGCTCTCACTCAGTGGTTATATTGAATGCCGAAGCAATTGGAAAATCTATGTAGAAGAATTTGCAGCCGCCGTAACAGCAATGAGCGGCATCGCTGCGGAATGCGAAAGTTTTGTGCCGAGTTCTGCGCCATTAACACCCTTTGAAGAAAAATATCTCGCCTCGGGTCATGAACTCTGGCGCTGCAGGCTAAATCTACCTGCAACTAACAGCCAGTCAAAGGTAAGTGAATTTTCATGTTAACGTTGATACAAAATCACTCTTGATCGAGCCCTATCATGTGCCAACTGCTGGGCATGAATTGCAATACTCCCACCGATATCGTGTTTAGCTTTACTGGCTTTGCAACACGAGGCGGCGGCACGGATGAACACAAAGATGGTTGGGGAATCGCCTTCTTTGAAGGCGCGGGCGTGCGATTGTTTGTCGACCATCAATCAGCCATAGCGTCGCCGGTCGCCGAGTTGATCAAACACTATCCGATCAAATCCACCAACGTCATATCGCATATACGCAAAGCGACGCAAGGTCATGTCGCTCTGGAAAACTGTCATCCATTCATCCGCGAACTATGGGGACGTTACTGGGTGTTTGCTCACAATGGAGACCTGAAAGAATTTTCACCTGAGTTGAATGGTGCATTTCGTCCGGTTGGCACTACCGATAGCGAGCGTGCATTTTGTTTTTTACTGCAAGAATTACGCAAACGCTTCGGTGATACACCGCCAGCACAATCGGCATTGACTGAAGCCTTGAGGGAACTGACCACCGACATTGCATCGTATGGCGTCTTTAACATGATGCTCTCGGATGGCTCGGCCTTGTATGCGCACTGCTCAACCCGCTTGCACTACATCATCCGCAACTATCCATTTACACAAGCGAAGTTGTCTGATGAAGATTTAACCGTCGATTTCTCAGAAGTCACTACGCCGAATGATCAAGTGGCGATCATAGTTACTGAACCCCTGACAACCAATGAAACTTGGCATGCCTTTACTGCAGGCGAGATGAAAGTATTTGTCGATGGTCAGCCAGTGAACTGATTCACTGGCTTCAGTTCGCTGACTTTACTGCGCTGACATCACAAATTCGGCGCCAGCCAACTCTGTAGCTGTTCTGCGCTAACGCCACGACGCTTGGCCATGTCGGCCAGCTGATCAGCACCTATTTTTCCGACGCTGAAATATTTCGACTCAGGATGTCCGAAATAAAATCCCGACACGGCAGCGCCCGGGAACATGGCATACGATTCCGTCAGACTCATGCCGATATCTTCACACTCAAGAATGCGGAACATATCTTGTTTGACCGTGTGCTCGGGACACGCAGGATAGCCCGGTGCAGGACGAATGCCGCGATACGATTCTGCAATCAACTCAGTCGCAGCGAATTTTTCATCACTGGCATAGCCCCACAAATCTTTGCGCACACGCTCGTGCAAATATTCAGCAAAGGCTTCGGCAAAACGATCGGCTAGCGCCTTGAGCATGATGGATGAATAATCATCATTAGCATCTTCAAAACGCTGCTCATGTTTTTCAATACCAATGCCTGAAGTCACTGCGAACAGGCCTATGTAATCTGTAATGCCGGACGATTTAGGCGCGATGAAATCCGCCAGACATTGATTCGGTCTGGCCACACCATCAATGACGGGCTTTTCTGTTTGTTGGCGCAAACCGTAATAGGTGAACGCGATTTCGGTTTTGCTTTCGTCGGTATAAATTTCAATATCATCATCACCAACGGTATTGGCGGGCAAAATCGCCATCACACCATTCGCCGTCAGCCACCGACCTTCTATCAGTTTTTTTAACATCGCCTGCGCTTCAGCATAGACATTGCTAGCCGACTCACCAACCACAGGGTCGGTCAAAATTGCAGGGAAAGGACCGGCCAAATCCCAGGTCTGGAAAAACGGACCCCAATCGATGTAGTTAGCCAGCAGTGCGAGATCGACATTTCTGAAATGACGACGCCCTATGAATTTCGGTTTGTGTGGCGCGTACTTATCTTGGAACGACAAACGCATTTTGTTTTTACGCGCCGCCTCTAGCGACAACATAGGCACTGCTTTCTTACCGGCGTGCTGATGCCGAATGCGCTCATAGTCCGTCGCAATCTCACTGATATAGTGATCGCGCGATTCAGGTGTCAGCAACGACTGAGCAACCGACACTGAACGAGAGGCATCCGGCACATACACCACAGGGCCCTCGTAATTCGGCGCAATCTTCACCGCTGTGTGAGCACGACTAGTCGTCGCACCACCAATCAATAGCGGCGTCTTTAAACCACGGAAATACGGATCGCGCTGCATTTCCTTCGCTACGTGAGCCATTTCTTCCAGCGAAGGCGTGATCAAACCCGACAAACCTATGATGTCGGCATTTTCTTCTTTGGCTTTGGCGAGAATTTCCGAACACGGCACCATCACACCCATGTTCACCACATCAAAATTATTACACTGCAAAACCACAGACACGATGTTCTTACCAATATCATGCACATCACCTTTGACGGTGGCGATGACAATTTTTCCTTTAGCTTTCGCCGCTTGGCCGGTGCGCTTTTCTTCTGCGAGCTTTTCTTCTTCAATGTAAGGCACGAGATGCGCTACGGCTTGTTTCATCACACGGGCTGACTTCACCACTTGAGGCAAAAACATTTTGCCCTGACCGAACAGATCGCCGACGATATTCATGCCATCCATCAGCGGGCCTTCAATGACATGAATCGGACGTCCGCCACGATCTGCCACTTGCTGACGTGCTTCCTCGGTATCTTCAACAATCCACTGTGTGATGCCGTGAATTAGCGCATGCGATAAACGCTTTTCAACTGGGTTTTCACGCCAAACTAAATTTTGTTCTTCTTTTTTACCGCCAGCTTTCAAGGTTGCGGCTAATTCGATCATGCGCTCAGTCGCATCATCGCGGCGATTTAACACCAC
>CAINAY010000265.1 GCA_903846425.1 uncultured Noviherbaspirillum sp. | reverse complement strand
TTTGGGGTGTGTTGGGCAGGATTACGCCTGCCGCCCCGGCGTAGACAGCCGCTCAAACAAATCAATCACCCATTCGCAACGCTCATCGAAGTTACGTTGGGGCAGTGAGCCTGCTGTTCTAACAGGCGCAATCTTGCAGGCAGTAGTGAGAAATTCAATCGAAGCTAAGGCGGGTCTTGTATCGCAACGATGCGGAAATTGTGCGCGGGCTTTGGCTAAGCACAGCAAGGTGAGTTTGCGTGCGCTGCCAACTACGGCTCGTTCATTGACTGAGTTCATACCACGATCAGAGATCACGCGGCCGATCTCTCCATAGATAGTCGCAGCCGCTAAAATCGCCCCACGACAATCGCGTGGCAGGTTAGCAATTCCGCTGCTCCCCAATTGATACAAACGATCGGCTTCAAGTAGCAAACGACCAATCACGCTACCAAGCGCTTCATTGAATGTCGGTGACTGCAACCACGCATCGGGATCGAGTCCAGCTTCACGCATCCACTGGCGTGGCAAATACAAACGACCGCGCCGCGCATCTTCACCAACATCACGCGCGATGTTCGTTAGCTGCATCGCATTGCCTAATTCACAGGCGCGCGCCAAGGCATGAGTATCACGCACACCCATAATCATGGCCATCATGGCGCCGACACTGCCAGCGACTCGTGCACAGTAGTGATGTAAATCGTCGATGCTTTCGTAGTCACGGCCTTCGGCATCCCACGCAAATCCTTCGAGTAAGGCATCGGGTAATTCGCGTGGAAATCCATAACGATGCACGACCATGGCCATCGCGCGATCTTCAACAATACTGCCTGGCTCGCCACGATAAATATTTTCCAGACGAGCGCGTAGTTTTTGCATAGCGTGCGGATCGTCGGTGTGCTCATCAATCGCATCATCCGCAACACGGCAAAAGGCATACAGCGCGATCGCAGGTATGCGTATGCGCTGTGGCAGTAGACTACTCGCAGCAAAAAAAGATTTCGAGCCGCCACGCATCAACTCTTCGCACAGAGCGAGATCGATAGCAGGTGTGTTTTGATGATCAGGCATTAGGCACCACCGTTGACATAGCTTTCGCAGACATCAACACGCCGGGCACACCTGCGCCCGGGTGGGTACCGGCACCTACCATGTACAAGCCGTCGACATCTTCGCTGCGGTTGTGAAATCGAAACGACGCACTCTGTAATAGCACGGGTTCGAGGCCGAATGCGGCGCCTTTGTAGGACCAAAGGCGATCATGAAAATCTTGCGGCGTCATTAACTTACTGGTGACAATTTCTTGACCTAAATTAGGTAATACGGTTTTTTCTAAATAGGACTGCACTAACTGTCGAAACGGCTCTGCCCGACTTTTCCAGTCGGTGTTGCTATCCAAATGGGGTACCGGCGCCAGTACGTAAAACGCATCATGACCTTCAGGCGCCACCGAAGGATCACTCGCACTGGGCCGATGTAGATACAAGCTGAAATCGTCGGCTAGATGGTGTTTTTTGAAAATATCATCGAGCAGTTCGCGATAGCGCGGACCGAGCATGATCATATGGTGCGGTACGTCCTCGTAGCGTTTGCGGGTACCGAAGTACCAGACAAATAAACTCATCGAGTACTTACTTTTTTCAATCTTGCGATCAGTCCAATGCGTGCGATGCTCGAGACCGACTAAATTTTTATACGTCCAAGCAGGATCTCCGTTGGAGATCACGATGTCAGCATCATGTCGTTCGCCGTTTTCTAATGTAACGCCGCAGGCATGACCGTTTTCAACATTAATACGCGTGACTGACGCATTGCAGCGCACGTTAACGCCGCGTGCATTTAACAAGCCCACTAAGCCTTTAATTAATTGACCCGTGCCGCCCATAGACCAGTGCACGCCCCAGCGCCGCTCGAGCGTGTTGATTAAGCTGTACACGCGCGTCACAGAAAATGGATTGCCACCAATCAGTAATGGATGAAAGCTAAACACGATGCGCAGCTTAGGATCGCTGATGTGGCGCGCCACTAAGGTATATAAACTTTCCCAGGCTTTCATACGCATCATGCTGGGTACGGCAGCGAGCAAATCGCTCAAGCTATTAAAAGCCACGCCACCCAATTCTTCAAATCCTAATTGACAGGCTTGATCAGCTGCTTTTACAAAACGATCGTAGCCAGCTAAGTCGGCGGGATTAAAGCGCGCAATCTCGCGGCGCATGGTTTCTTCGTCGCCGCTGTAATCAAACCAGCTGCCATCATCAAAGCGCAAGCGATAAAAAGGCTCCATCGCTTTGAGTGTGATGTCATCTGACATTTTTTTGCCGCACAGCGCCCACAACTCTTCTAATAATTGCGGTGCGGTGATGATGGTGGGGCCAGCATCAAAGGTGAAGCCATCTTGTTTGTGCACATAGGCACGGCCACCGGGCATGTCGAGTTTTTCAAATACCTCGACGTCATACCCTTTGCACGAGAGACGTATCGCCGCCGCCAAGCCGCCGAAGCCGCTGCCAATCACAATGGCTTTCGGTTTTTTCACAGGGGCTTTCTAGTTCATTAGGCCAGCAAACACGGCCGTGTTGGTGGGGCCGAAGGATTCGAGCGCGATGGTGGAACCGGTCGCCGGGTCACGCAGCGTGAGCCGTCCGCCGTTATGAGCGATGAGTTCGAAAGCGCGTTCGGTAGATGGATCAACTCCGCGTAGTTTTCGTTCGCGCACCAGCGCGCGCAGGGTGCCGCGCAGGAAGCCTTGTTCGCCCTGAAAATTTTGTACGAATTGCTCATTCGATGTGTCGATCACATTAATCGAGCCATCGGGCTGATCGATAAAGCGCAAGACACGCACGTGTGTTGCAACGATAGGTTCTTCATGAGTACTCAGAGTTGAGTTGCGCATCCATACAACTAACGTGAGACACATCAAGGCGAATAGACCAATGACGATGGCCGGATTCAAGTCGCGGCGCATGGTGTACGTCCAATTCAGGGATGGATTGTTTTTCATTGGGCAAAAGCCGTTGCAGGCATACGAACGGGGATGCGTGTTTCGCGTGTTACAGGTGAATTTTCGATTTCGTGTTGACGCTCGAGCCAGGCTTTGTGCAACAGTTGGCTCACGTTTTCAATGTCAGCGATGTTACGCAACAGCGGCTGGGGTTGATTGATATACCAAGGACGTGCATGCGGCCACAGATGCAGATACGCGATGCGATCTTCGCCTTTTAATTCAAGCGCGATATCACCAAAGCCATTCGTTTGCGGTTTGATTTGTGCGGACTGTATCCAACGCAAAGGCAAGTTGAATGACAAGGTCAGCACGATACCTATGCGCATCACGATACGTTTATTCGTTATCGTGTACAGGGTGGTGTTAGCAGAGAGTTTGGCAGTCAGCGCCAACAGTCCTAGCGCAATAATCGCCAATGAACCGCTAATGGAGAGCGCGCCTAAATTGGTGCGCAACGCAGCAGCTGCATCCCATGACAGCACGACTTGTAGCAACAGCATGGCAGCGAAGTAAATCGTCAGGCGTTTGACATGAAACGCATCAACAGCCAGTCGTTTCCAATCCGGGCTGCCTTGCCAGAGTATGTGTTCACCGGCGGGCAGGGCCTCAGGCAGGCCCGGCGCGGCTTCAAACTCATGCTCATGATGCGGCTTCATACGAGTGGTTCCTGACGTTCTGGTGTGGCATACAAGGTGCCGGCACCGTAATAAGCTGCAATTTTTTCTTCTTCTAGCATCGTCACTTGATTTGCTTCGCGGTGACCTGGAACATCAGCGAATTGATGCGCCAAAATTGCGTGCACTTTTACATGCTGGTCGGTGATGCGAGCAAACGGTACGGGTAATAAAACAGTTTTATCCGAATCGTTCAGTTTGACTTCTATGTAACGGAACAGCATTTCTGATTTATCCATCCACAATTCGTTTACTGTGCCGGCAATTTCATCATCCGCGCCGACGACAGGCAGACCGCGCGGATCGTGATCTTGCTCGGCGACGTGGTAGTCGGGATTGACGCGCAAAGGAACGATTTTGGCTTCGCCTTCAGGTGTGTGATCCGGTACATCCGCACGATTGGCCCACGCACCTGGACCAATGCCAGCTAACAAAGGATTACCAGTCGGCTCGATGGGTGAGCCTATCCAGCGATGACGCGGTTCTGCTTGCAAGAACTCCGGTCCTTTCAGCGGATAAGGCATTACGACTTCGTCGCCATTGGCGAGTTTGTAGGTTTTGGGTGAGGGGATGGGCGGCCAGCCGTCCATCTTCGTATCGCGACCTGTACCTGGATCAAGCGGATAACCATCACGATGGTTTTCCTGCAGCAGGTAATAGATCAGACCAAAAAAGAAAATCCAGAACATATAAAGGACGAGCTGGGCTACGTCGATGTATTGGGTAATAGCGCCTGTTTGCATGAAGAGTCTCCTTAGTGCTTTTTGTTAGGGGATTGCTTGAACGCAGCCAATCCGCAAACGTCTTTTGTGATTCATGTTGCAAGTAATACTCGATACTTCATTTGCTACAAAAAATAATCCTGCGTAGCGCGTGAAGTAACGTACAGATGAATTTCGTTTATCCAGGTAGATCGGCCAAGCCGAACTTCTGGCCCTGCGAGCGTGTTGGTGACGAATCGTTCCGCACTAGCGGACCGATAGCGACCAATACGCCAAACAACAAATACATCTCGATGTGATACACAAAGCTGTAACCGGTGACGGGCGACATCAAGCTTTCACCCATCCAGCCGGACGTGGCGAGTGCACCCATCACATCTTTGATGACACCACCCAGTGCGACTGAAGCGCCGCCTGCAGTCGCTTGCACTGCGCCCCAAGCGCCGAGTGCCAAGCCAGCGTCTTCGCCGCGCTGCAAGCTCATGGCCATGCTGAGTGTGCCAACTGAAAATAGTCCGCCGCCGACACCAATCAAAAAAGCACCCGCGCGAAACATGTTGGGCGCATCCAGCGCTCCAGAAAAAATTACTAGGGCAAAGGCAGGTAATCCCGCCACGGCACCCATCGCCGCGAGTCGAACTGCATCGACGCCGCGCGTGAGCAGTTTGGCGGCAATCGCAAACGCTAATAAGGAGCCGCATGCAGTGAGTGCTGTTAATAGGCTGGTAGCGCCCACACCCAGATGTAAAACTTCTGCGCCATACGGCTCAAGGATGATGTCTTGCATATTGAACGCGCAGGTACCGAGGCCCACGGTCCACAAAAAGCGTTTCACGCCAGGGCGGCTGACATACTCGCGCCAGTGCGTAGAAAAATCCGCTTCGTGATCGGCTTCTTTAGCGCGTTGGCGATTTAAAGCCTCTTGCTTCCATAAGGCGTTTAGATTCAGCCAGATCACAGCGACGGCGGAACCTTGCACTACTTGGATTAAACGCAATGGCGTGAAATCAGCTAATAGCCAGCCAAACAACGCGCCGCTGCCGACCAATCCCAGCAGCAGCATGGTGTACATCAGTGCTACCACACGCGGACGTGTCTCAGGAGTGGCGAGGTCGGTGGCGAGCGCTAGTCCGGCGGTTTGCGTGACTTGCATGCCGGCGCCAACTAACAAGAAAGCCAGAGCCGCGCCGATACGGCTAACCCATACCATGCCGGGTTGCTCGGTAGTAAGTGCTAACAAAGCAAACGGCATGATGGCCAGACCACCAAATAGCAGCAGCGTGCCTATCCACAAATAAGGCAGGCGGCGCAGACCGAGGGCAGAGCGATGCTTGTCAGATTTAAAACCTATTAACGCTCTAAGCGGGGCAAACACGAGAGGCAACGCGACCGACAGCGCTACCCACCAAGCGGGTACGCCCAGTTCAACAATCATCACTCGGTTCAGCGTTCCAACTAGCAAAGCCGTTGCCAAGCCAATGGAAAGCTGGAACATCGACAGGCGCAGCAAGCGTGGAAGCGGCAATTCAGCTGTTGCCACATCGGCAAAAGGCATCCATTCCGAGGTCATCTTGGATGTCAATTTTCGGGTGTATTGATTCAGCAGTTTCATAGCAGTCCAGAGGCCGGGGTAGATTCCCCGCATCATTTACCAAGGTACTCTAGAGGCGGGTGCTGACTATGTCAACTAATGTTTACTATTGCCATGTAATTTATAGTTGACATAGTGCTAGGGATGCGAGATTCTTGTGTTGTGCCGCATTGCGGCACAAAGCAGTGAAGCAAAAGCAATATCTCCTCTCTGGGACGCTCGCCCTGCGAGCGTCCTTTTTTTCGGTCGTTTGCCCACCGTTCTGGGTCTAATCCAGTCGAATTAGGCTGAACCGAGCCAAAACCCCCGTCAATCCTCGGTCCTACCTGAGTCTGGGTCGAATCTGAGGACATGCCTGCCGGTATAATCGACCTTTTACGTGTGCCAACCTTGGCCGCGAACCGGATCCCCATCGATGCAATCCCGACATAAAGCGCAGATCGCGACAATTTTTGAGCAGGCGGTGGCGTCGCTACTCGCCGGCAGTGAGCTGCCTATCCCAGAAATTACGCTTGAGCGCCCGCGCGACCCTAGTCATGGTGACTTAGCGTGTACCGTTGCTATGCAGATCGCCAAGCCACTGAAAAAAAATCCGCGGGAAATTGCACAGGCCATCACCGATGCTGTGATTAGTAACCCGTCGCGCACAGGTTTAATCGACGCACTTGAGATTGCCGGACCCGGATTTATTAATGTGCGTGTTGCGTTAGCAGCGAAGCAGGAAATCGTCACGCAAATATTTAATGATGCGCAGTGCTATGGCTTTAGTAATGACGCAAATCGTAGCAAGGTGTTGGTGGAATTCG
>CAINAY010000264.1 GCA_903846425.1 uncultured Noviherbaspirillum sp. | reverse complement strand
TTTCACGCAAAGCGTGTACTTGTGTGCGGAGTGCCCAGTGCGCGTCGCGACCTTTGATACCATCCAGTGGCAGCGCCAGCAGAGCGTCATTGGCGCCAAGCTGAGAGAACACGCGCGTTACCGACTGAATGGCAGATATGAAATTACGGTCGGATACCGCATCCTGAGCGCCTAAACCCACGAGTAGTAAACGTTTTGCGGGGCCGCTACTGCGATGAACCAACAGGGTGGTTCCCGCTTTGCCGGTGATATCACCACTTTTGACAGCCGCGGTGAGTGACCCCTTGAGATCCAGTGCTTTGGCCGAGGCGCTGAGTTTGCCGCCTTCGTACACTCCGACCGCTATGCACGATGATTTGTGCTCAGCGATTGCGTTTTTTGTATTAAAAGCTTTTATGCTAAAGTCCATGAGCGCTCCTTTTATCCAGGTAATTATAGTCTCCGAATGATTTTTCAGCGCGCAATCCGCCGCGAACTGCGTAATACGGTCGGCGCGGTCTTCACCACCCTGTTCACCATCGTCATCACCGTAATGCTTATACGGATACTTGGCGATGCAGCGGGCGGCCGAGTTGCCTCTGGCGATGTGGTCGCTTTGCTAGGCTTTGCGGCACTCATTTATCTTCCTGTGATTCTTTCGCTGACGGCGTTTGTCTCGGTGTTGTTGGTGGTTGCGCGTAGTTATCAAGACTCAGAAATGATTGTCTGGTTTGCTTCAGGATTATCCCTGATGCGCTGGATACGGCCAGTGATGGCTATAGGCATACCCATCGTTTTACTTACCGCTTCATTATCTTTATGGCTGACTCCTTGGGCCAGCCGGCTTTCAGCAGAATACAAAGAGACATATAAAAATCGTGAAGATATTTCACGGATTTCACCTGGAAAATTCCAAGAATCTGCTTCTGGCGATAGAATTTTTTTCGTTGAGGGGCTCTCATCCGATACCCGCAACGTAGAAAATGTTTTTGTGAGTCAGTCGCGCGATAAAAATAATAGTGTGGTGGTAGCTCAGGTCGGTTCAATTAATGTCGACGCGCGTGGAGATAAATTACTTGAGTTGCGTAATGGCCATCGCTATGACGGCACGCCCGGCACTCCGGATTTTCAAACGATGGACTTTGGTCGTTACGTGATCGTGATATCGGGTAGCAACCGCGAGATAGAAGATAACAAGTCGTCGCGCGTCTTGCCAACGGCGGCATTGATCGCCGCACCAGTGCCATCGAATATGGCCGAGCTGCTCTGGCGTATTTCATTACCTATCATGTGCTTACTGCAGATGTTGCTGGCTATACCTTTAGGCTTCTTTAACCCTCGTCGTGGGCGAACACTTAACCTGATGATTGCCTTAGTGCTAGCCATTTCTTACTTAAACTCTCTCGGTATCGTGCAGGCCGCCGTAGGGCAAGGACGACTTTCGTTTGGTGCTGCTTGGTGGCCATTACATTTAGCGGCTTTCCTAATCATCACACTCTTTTTTTTCTGGCGGAATAATACGAATAGTCGCTGGCACCCTATGGCATTGCTGATACTCGCAAGGCAGCTGGTCACGCGTAAAAGGACGGTCGCATCATGAGTGTGTTGCGTCGTTA
>CAINAY010000263.1 GCA_903846425.1 uncultured Noviherbaspirillum sp. | reverse complement strand
CAGGCCGATCCAGAGCAGATAGCTGCGCACTCTAGTCTTGGAAAATTAGCTTTTGAAGCGCATGACTTGAAACGTGCAAAACGTCACTTGCTAACCGTCATTGCTAGTGGACGAGCGATGCCCGAAGATTTTTCTATTGCTATGGCGATTGAACGTAAGCTCGGCGATAAGCTCGGCGAAGAAAGTATTGCAAGACAGTGGCGTAAGCGTTACCCAGATGCGTTGGTATCGGGTAAATCATCCCTTGGTCTCACCGATGAGTGATAAAGAATTAGAAAATTTGCCGGTCATCGAAGAGCTGAATAGCTCGGTTGAGGATTCATTGTCGATTGACTCGGCGATTGCAGTGGTTTACGCCAAGTCATTGCTGGCTACACTTCCTGGCCCAGTGCTGTCAGCAAAAAGAGAAGAATTACGGTGGTCTTTGGAAGAAGCAGCAGAACGACTCAAACTCACGCCGCGTCAAGTCGTAGCGCTTGAAGCCAATGATTTTGCTGCATTGCCTGGAATGTCGAGTGTTCGTGGTTTTGTTCGCTCGTATGCCAAGTTGATGGGGTTGGACCCTGAGCCTCTTTTAGAAATGATGGTTAACGAGCCCAATCCAGCCCAAGGCCAGATGCTATTAAGGCGGCCTTTACCTATGAATGGTTTTCCAGGGCGACGCGCTTCCTCTTCACCTAGAAGAGCTGCTTGGATAAAAAAATTCGCACTGTTCCTTATTCTTGCAGTGGGCGCAGCTGGTTTAGCTTATGAAGGTTATCGTCTGCCATGGTTATCGACCGCTATGTTTGATGACGTACTGCCTGAATTAGCGTGGCCATCGGTGTTTAGCACGGTCGTGTTGGAACAGCAGCAGTTAGAGAAAAAAATATCGTTGGTAGTTTCTGAAACCATTTCAGGACCGGCAGTTTTAGCACCCGATCCCATGAAATCGCTTGAAGTCGTTGTGGCTCAAGATGCGTGGGTTGAGATAACAACCATGAGCGGAACAAAAATTGTTTCTCGACTGATGCAAGCAGGTAGCAAAGAACTGTTTGAGATCAACGAGCCTGTTGTTTTGATTGTAGGTAATGTATCCGGAGTTCAAGCAAAGCTGCGCGGGCAAGTGCTCAATCTAAAGGCCGTAGCTCACGACAATGTATCAAAGCTTAATCTCAAGTGAGGCCATGATGAATTCATCCAAATCGGATTCACCCATTCCTTCCGGCCAAAGCGTGCGACATCGCACGCGTTCCGTTCGCATTAGTCATGGCTCACACGAAGTTATGGTTGGTGGTGATGCGCCCATCATGGTTCAATCCATGACGAATACCGATACGGCCGATGTCATTGCGACTGCCATACAAGTTAAGGAACTCGCGCGCGCGGGATCCGAAGTGGTTCGTATTACCGTCGACACACCCCAAGCGGCAGCGGCTGTTCCTGCTATTCGAGAGCAACTCGATCGCATGGATATTGATGTGCCACTGGTGGGTGATTTTCATTACAACGGTCATCAACTACTCACACAATATCCAGCATGCGCTGATGCCTTATCTAAGTATCGAATCAATCCCGGTAATGTCGGTCAGGGAGCCAAACGCGATACTCAGTTTGCGCAGATGATTGAAGTCGCATGTAAGCATCAAAAGCCTGTACGTATTGGTGTTAACTGGGGCAGTCTTGACCAGTCCTTACTCGCACGTGTGATGGATGAAAATGCTAAACGTGCCGAACCTTGGACATCGCAGGCCGTGATGTATGAGGCCTTGGTTGTTTCAGCGTTAGAAAACGCGCGCAGAGCAGAAGAATTGGGTTTGGCTGGAGATAAGATTGTTCTGTCTTGCAAAGTCTCCGGTGTGCAGGATTTGATTGCTGTTTACCGAGAGCTTGCGCGCCGCTGCGATTACCCACTGCATTTGGGTTTAACCGAAGCGGGCATGGGTAGTAAAGGGATAGTCGCTTCAACTGCAGCGTTGTCGGTGTTGCTGCAAGAAGGCATAGGCGACACCATACGTATTTCTTTGACACCTGAGCCCGGTGGCGATCGCACCCGCGAAGTGATCGTCGGACAGGAAATTCTTCAAACCATGGGTTTACGCAAATTCACACCAATGGTGATTGCTTGCCCCGGTTGCGGTCGAACGACCTCGACAGTATTTCAAGAATTAGCTGATCGCATTCAAACTTACCTGCGTGATCAAATGCCGGTGTGGAAGGGGACGTATCCCGGTGTGGAAGCGATGAATGTGGCGGTGATGGGTTGTATCGTCAATGGCCCTGGCGAATCGAAGCATGCCAACATTGGTATTAGCTTGCCCGGAACTGGCGAATCACCGGCCGCTCCAGTATTTGTTGATGGTGAAAAAACAGTGACCTTGCGCGGCGATCATATTGCCGAAGAATTTCAAGCGATTGTGCTGGACTATGTGAAAACTCGATATGGCTGAGACTAAAAAAAATGAAAAAATCCTCGGAGTGAAGGGGATGAATGACGTTCTACCGGCTGATGCTGCTTTGTGGGAGTTGTTTGAAAATACCGTTCAATCGGTATTGAAGAGCTACGGCTATCAACAGATACGCACACCGATTGTTGAACCTACATCCTTGTTTGCGCGTGGATTAGGCACGGTGACAGATATCGTTGAAAAAGAGATGTATTCATTTACCGATAGCATGAATGGTGATGAACTCACTCTACGTCCAGAATGCACCGCAAGCGTGGTGCGGTCGGTACTTGAGCATAACCTAACCTACGACGGCCCCAAACGACTTTGGTATAGCGGCCCAATGTTTAGGCACGAGCGTCCACAGCGTGGTCGTTATCGTCAATTTCATCAAGTAGGTGCAGAAGCGGTTGGTTTTAACGGTCCCGATATCGATGCTGAGCTTATTATGCTGTGTCAGCGACTTTGGGATGATTTGGGTTTGACCGACATTCGCTTAGAGATTAACTCTATCGGTGATGCACAAGAGCGCCAACGCCATAGAGATGATTTAATTACTTACTTCGAGCAGCATAAAGATCAGCTGGATGCAGATGCGCTGCGCCGACTCAATAGTAATCCTTTGCGTATTCTCGACACCAAAAATCCTGCCATGCAAGATTTAGTAAATCAAGCGCCCAAGCTGCTCGAATATCTGGGCGATGAATCGCGATCGCATTTTGAAGGAGTGCAGCAACTACTCCGAAATAACAGCATTCCTTTCACCATCAACCCGCGTTTGGTGCGTGGTATGGATTACTACAACCGTACCGTGTTTGAGTGGATTACCGATCAGTTAGGTTCTCAGGGCACGGTCTGTGGCGGCGGTCGATACGATCCATTAGTTGAAATTTTTGGCGGCAAACCCACGCCTGCAGTAGGTTTTGCGATGGGCGTTGAGCGCTTGCTTGAGCTTATGAAGGCCAGCTCCGAGACCGTCTCCGTCAGTCAATGCGATATTTATCTGGTGCATCAGGGTGAGGCGGCTCAAACCCAAGCCTTCACGCTAGGTGAGCGGTTACGGGATGCCGGCTTCGATGTTGTGCTACATTGCGCCTCGGCCGGCAGTCTGGGAAGCTTCAAATCGCAAATGAAACGTGCCGACAGCAGCGGTGCTGCCTATGCCGTTATTCTTGGCGAGGATGAAATCAAGCTCGGCACGGCAACGATCAAATATTTGCGTGAAGCCGATCAGCAAAAAAATCAGCAAAGCATAGAGCTGACCGCCGTCGTAGATCATTTGATTGATCACATGACTGGCCAAGACGATCATAACCACATGCATTTGCATGCGGGACAAATTCATACCCATCATTAAAATTATCATGGCATACGATCACGAAGAACAAGAACAGTTAGCTACGCTTAAAGCGTGGTGGAATCAGTATGGAAATATGGTTACTTGGTTCGTGACCGCCGTACTAGTGGCATTCGCTGCGTGGTCTGGCTGGAAATACTACCAACGCGATCAGTCCTCCAAGGGCGTGATGCTCTATGAAGAAATCGTCAAGGCAGCCGAGTCGAAAGATCAGGCAAAATTAGCCAGGGCGACTGAAGATATCAAGGCACGATTTGGTGGTACACCGTATGCGCAGATGGGTTTGCTGTTGGCCGCGAAAGCATCGTTTGAAGCAAACGATGTTAAATCAGCCAAGGCTGATCTGCAGTGGATTGTGGATCACGGACACACCGACGAATTTAAAGCGATTGCTCGTATTCGCCTCGCTGGTTTACTGCTCGATGAAAAAGCCTACGACGAAGGTTTAAAATTGTTGTCTGCAGAATTTCCTGAGCAATTTGCTGCATTAGTGGCGGACCGTCGTGGTGATCTTTTGTTTGCCCAAAACAAGCTCGATGAAGCTCGCAAAGAATTTAAAACAGCGCTTGAAAAAACAGAGATCAAAAATCCTGCGCGTCAGTTAATCCAGCTCAAATTAGACGCGTTGGGTGGTAACGCTAAGTCTGCGGGCTAGGCGAGGAGATCATGCGACATTTTAAGTTTGTTGTTGTAGCGGCGGCCTTATTGATGGCCGGTTGCTCTTCTTTGAATCCTTTTGCTGCCAAGCCAAAAAATTCACCTGCTGATCTGGTTAGTTTTAAGCCGACGATGGCGGTTCGAACTCTTTGGTCGGTAAGCCTTGGTAAGGCAGGTGATTATCATCTGAAGCCGATTTATAGTAATGGCCGACTGTATGCTGCTAATCATTCCGGCGAGGTCGTGTGTATCGATCCATCGAACGGCACTGTCATCTGGAAAATTAAGACAGGTATGTCGCTCAGTGCCGGCGTTGGTGCAGATGCGGGTACGGTCGTGGTTACAGGCGCTGATGGAACAGTGCAAGCGCTAGACGCTGAGAACGGCCAGACGCGCTGGAAATTTCAAGCATCGACAGAAATTTTATCTGCGCCAGCCGTAGGTAATGGCACGGTGGTTGTGCGCAGCGTTGACAATCGAATTGTTGCGCTCGATGCTGAATCAGGTTCACGGCGTTGGTATTTACAGCGCACTGCGCCGCCGTTAGCGTTGCGCTCGGCGCCGGGAATTATTGTTGCTGATGGTTTAGCGTATGTTGGTTTGCCTGCAGGTCGCATGATCGCCTTATCGGTTCTGACCGGTGCGCCGCGCTGGGAAGCAACGATTGCTGAACCGAAAGGCGCCACTGAACTTGAGCGCGTCGCTGATGTATCCGGCGAGCCAGCTATACTGGGCCGAGACATTTGTGCGAGCTCCTATCAAGGCCGAGTTGCCTGTGTCGACATCAGCAACGGAACCATGCGTTGGGCGCGAGAGTTATCAGCGGCGGTTGGTCCTGGAATTGATCAACGCTATGTTTTTACTGCCGATGAAAAAGGCAACCTGCAGGCATTCGCTCGTGAGACGGGCAGCAGTGTTTGGCGTAATACCAGTTTGAGTTGGCGCGGTTTGTCGGCGCCGGTTTCTTTCGGTCGTGCTATCGCCGTGGGCGATCGTCAGGGTCAGCTGCATTTTTTCTCTCGCGAAGAGGGAGCGCTGCTGGCACGTATTGCTACCGATGGCAGTGCGATTCGCGCGACTCCTGTGGTAGCAGGAGCTAATCTCATCGTTCAAACCCAAGATGGAAAATTGATGGCGATTGCGTCGGACTAAGGTCCGACTGCGCCACAATTTCTCGCGCCTGCAGGAAAGTCGAAAGCTTTCCAGAGATATTTCATGAAGCCCGTCATTGCACTTATCGGCCGACCTAACGTCGGTAAATCCACTTTATTCAATCGACTCACGCGCTCGCGCGATGCGTTGGTTGCTGACTTGCCTGGATTAACTAGAGACCGTCACTATGGTGAGGGGCGAATCGGTGAGCGTCCGTTTTTGGTGATCGATACCGGTGGTTTTGAGCCAGTCGCTAAAGAGGGCATCGTTCATGAGATGGCTAAGCAAACTCGGCAGGCTATCGTCGAAGCGGATGTCGTTGTATTTATCGTCGATGGTCGCCAAGGTTTAACCCCGCACGACAAAACGATTACGGATTTTCTTCGTAAATCAGGTCGGCAAGTCATGTTGGTCGTGAATAAATCCGAAGGTATGAAATATACCTCCGTTACGGCCGATTTTTATGAGCTTGGTTTGGGTGATCCCTACGTTATTTCTGCCGCACATGGTGATGGTGTTGCGGACTTGGTTGATCAGGCGCTGGATATTGCTATCGAAGGTAAGCCTCAAGAAGAAAACGAAGAAGCAACGCAGAGAGGTATAAAAATTGCGATTGTTGGTCGACCCAATGTGGGTAAGTCAACCATGGTGAATACGCTGTTAGGTGAAGAACGCGTTATTGCATTCGATATGCCGGGCACGACCCGTGATTCGATAGAGATTCCGTTTGAGCGAAACGGTAAACACTACACATTGATTGACACGGCAGGTATCCGCCGCAAAGGGAAAGTTTTTGAAGCGATTGAAAAATTTTCCGTAGTCAAAACTTTGCAATCAATTTCTGAAGCCAATGTGGTTTTGCTTTTGCTCGATGCTCAGCAAGATATTTCTGAGCAGGATGCACACATTGCTGGATTCATTCTTGAATCAGGTCGCGCATTGGTAGTTGGTATCAACAAATGGGATGGACTAACGTCAGATTATCGCGACCATATCAAACATGAAATCGATCGCAAGCTCACGTTTTTGACTTTCGCCAAATTCCATTACATTTCCGCATTGAAATCTACGGGCATCATGCAGATGTTGAAATCGATTGATGCGGCTTATGCGGCAGCAATGGCAAAGTTACCAACGCCGCAACTGACACGTGCATTACAAGAAGCATTGGATCACCAACAGCCTCGTCGTAAAGGTTCAATTCGCCCTAAGTTGAGATATGCCCATCAGGGTGGTCAAAATCCGCCTATCATTGTTATTCACGGCAACGCGTTGGAGTCCATTGAATCCAGTTATAAACGTTATCTAGAAAAACATTTTCGCGATAGTTTTTCATTAACCGGTACACCATTGAGAATAGAATTCCGTTCTGGCAAAAACCCTTTTTCCAGACAGGAATAAAATCATTTTTCGACGAGTCTGTTTGCCAGTGTGGGGCAAATCGATTACATTCGTGAGAAGCGGTTTTTTTGGGCGCTTGTACTTTTATGCCCCGCCCCCATTTGCATAACTTAACAATAAAACGGAGCTTCCATGAGCAACAAAGGGCAACTGCTTCAGGATCCTTTCTTGAATGCCTTACGAAAAGAGCACGTTCCTGTTTCCATTTACTTAGTGAATGGCATCAAACTTCAGGGGCACGTGGAATCATTCGATCAATATGTTGTTTTACTGCGCAACACCGTAACCCAAATGGTTTACAAACACGCTATTTCCACCGTTGTTCCAGCGCGCGCGGTTAATCTCAATACTGAACAGGCTCCCGAGTAAGATTTCAACCTGCTCGGGTTGGCCAGGACTTATTACATGCGTGCTGTTTTGGTGGGTGTTGATTTTGGCAAGCTTGATTTCGTTTCCAGTCTTGAAGAGTTGGCATTGTTGTCAAAAACGGCAGGTGCCCAGCCGGTTGCCAGCGTAACTGGCAAGAGGTCTTCGCCTGATGCCGCCTTATTTGTTGGATCTGGAAAGGCTGACGAAGTTCTCGACACCATCAATGATGTCGAAGCCGAAGTTGCTATTTTCAACCATGCGCTATCACCAGCGCAGCAGCGTAACCTCGAACGCCATCTCAAGGTTCGTGTTGTCGATCGAACCAGTCTGATTCTTGATATCTTTGCTCAACGAGCCCAAAGCCACGAAGGTAAGGTTCAGGTTGAATTAGCCCAGCTTCAGCACCTTGCTACCCGACTGATCCGCGGCTGGACTCACTTAGAGCGTCAAAAGGGGGGTATCGGTTTACGTGGCCCCGGTGAGACGCAGTTGGAAACCGATAGGCGACTAATCGGTGCTCGGGTAAAAGCCTTGCGAGCCAAGCTCGACAAGCTGCAGCGGCAGCGCAATACCCAACGGCGATCACGGGAGCGTAATCGCACATTTTCTGTCTCGCTGGTGGGCTATACCAATGCGGGTAAGTCGACTCTTTTTAATAACATGACCAAGGCGGGCGTTTATGCTGCCGATCAGCTATTTGCGACCCTGGATACCACCTCGCGTCGGATTCATCTTGGCGAATATGGCAATGTTGTTATTTCAGATACGGTTGGGTTTATTCGGGATTTACCCACGCAATTAGTCGCCGCCTTTCGCGCTACATTGGATGAGACTATTCACGCTGATCTACTGCTGCATGTGGTTGATGCGGCGAGCCCGGTGCGCGATGACCAGATCGAGCAAGTCAACGCTGTATTGCAGGAGATTGGGGCGGATCATGTGCCTCAGGTCTTGGTATGGAACAAGAT
>CAINAY010000262.1 GCA_903846425.1 uncultured Noviherbaspirillum sp. | reverse complement strand
GGTGCGCACGGACATAGCTTTGTTAATTATTGGATGCATAACGGCTTTGTTCGCATCGATAACGAAAAAATGTCCAAATCATTGGGTAATTTTTTCACTATTCGTGAAGTACTCGAAAAATTTGATGCAGAAGTTGTACGTTTTTTTATTTTGCGCGCTCACTATCGCAGCCCTCTAAATTATTCCGATGTTCACCTCGACGATGCGCGCACTGCACTTGCTCGGTTGTATACCGCACTTAAAGATACGCTTCCTGATACGCAAGCATTAGATTGGAACGAGCCCTTCGCGCAGCGTTTCGCTGAGGCCATGAATGATGATTTCAACACACCCGTGGCCGTTGCATGCCTGTTTGAGCTGGCTACTGAAATCAACCGTGATCATTCTCCGCTACTAGCTCGGCAACTGAAAAAATTAGCAGGTGTGATTGGCTTGCTAGAACGTGAGCCTCAGCTGTTTTTGCAAGGTGGTGGCTCGGCAGACGGTTTGTCTGACGATGAGGTTGCTTCGCAAATTGCCGCACGTGCGGATGCCAAGAAAAATAAAAATTTTGCTGAGTCCGACAAAATTCGCGCTGAGTTACTAGCACAAGGTATTGTGCTCGAAGACAAGCCCGGCGGAATCACTGAGTGGAGGCGAGCATGAGTAAGCCGCCTGAAATTCTATTGGTTCCGCATTATTGGGAGCAGGCCAAGCTCGAGCTAATGAAGCGCGATCGCATCATGAAAAAACTGATTCCTCGCTTTGGTGATTTGCAACTTGTCAGGCGCGGCGATCCGTTCATGACTTTGGCTCGCTCTATCGTTGGACAACAAATTTCTGTTAAAGCAGCTCAGTCAGTGTGGGAGAGGTTGATGTTGGCCTGCCCGAAAATGACGCCTACCCAAGTGAAGCGGCAAGGGCATGTGAAACTTGCGACGTGTGGACTGTCCAAACGTAAGGCGGAGTATTTAATGGATTTGTCGACCCATTTTCTGGATGGCAGTCTGCATGAAAAAGACTGGGAGTCGATGGAAGATGAGGCAGTGATCGCCGAGTTGATTCAGATTCGTGGCATTGGCCGCTGGACGGCCGAGATGTTTTTGATTTTCAATATGCTAAGACCAGATATTTTGCCCTTGGATGACCTAGGGCTAGTTAAAGGCATTAGCATGAATTATTTCTCGGGAGAGCCCGTGTCGCGCAGCGATGCGCGCGAGGTGGCCGCTAACTGGGAACCCTGGCGAACGGTCGCTACTTGGTATATGTGGCGTAGTCTGGACCCGATACCGGTAGAATACTGATTGTCTTAATGCAAGAATGGCATTATTCTTGTCGCCGAGCGCGCTGACAAAATCGGTCGCGCCAATGACATAAGGAGCTTATGTGAGCAAAATCACTTTTCTCAGTTTTGAGCAACCGATCTCGGAGCTTGAATCTAAGATAGAGGAACTGCGGTTCGTGCAGGAAGATTCAGCCGTCGATATCACAGAAGAAATCGATAGGCTGTCGCAGAAGAGTCAGCAACTGACCAAAGATCTCTACGCCAAGCTTACGCCTTGGCAGGTGTCGCAGATTGCGCGCCATCCCCAGCGTCCGTACACCATGGATTATGTGAATGAAATCTTCACCGATTTTCATGAGTTGCATGGTGATCGTTCTTATGCCGATGATTTGTCTATCGTGGGTGGTCTGGCGCGTTTTAATGGCCAAGCCTGCATGGTGATAGGCCATCAAAAAGGTCGTGACACCAAAGAACGCGCGATGCGTAATTTTGGAATGCCCAAACCTGAAGGCTATCGCAAGGCGATGCGCTTGATGAAGGTGGCCGAGAAATTTGGTTTGCCGGTTTTTACTTTCGTTGATACCCCTGGTGCGTTCCCCGGCATTGATGCGGAAGAGCGCGGTCAATCCGAAGCGATTGGTCATAACTTGTATGCGATGGCTGAACTCAAAGTTCCTCTGATTGCCACCATCATCGGTGAGGGCGGTTCCGGAGGTGCGTTAGCGATTGCTGTGGGTGATGCGGTGCTGATGCTTCAGTACGCTACGTATTCGGTGATTTCGCCAGAAGGCTGTGCTTCTATTTTGTGGAAGACATCTGAGCGCGCATCTGATGCGGCTGAGGCATTAGGTTTAACAGCGCATCGCTTAAAAGCACTTAACCTCATCGACAAAATTGTGAATGAGCCATTGGGCGGTGCACATCGTGATCCTAAGCAGATGGCGATATTGTTGAAGCGTGCATTGGCCGATACCTTGCGTCAGTTCCAGGGTGTAAAAACTAAAGACCTCATGGCGGCTCGTCATGAAAAGCTAATGAGCTATGGCAAATTCAAGGAAATCTCTCCCTCTGAATAATTCTCAGATTGCCGTTGCGGTTACTGCATTCGAACGCGCG
>CAINAY010000261.1 GCA_903846425.1 uncultured Noviherbaspirillum sp. | reverse complement strand
CACATCGCTTGATGGAACATACCTCGATATCACGTCAACGGTAGCAGGTTCACCATTTACCTTAAGAGGGGCTGCGGTCACATCGGCCGGTCCAACCTTGACTTTATCAACCGTCACGCAGAACAGTTTCGGCAATAACGATATCACTGGCATCATGAATGCAACGGCGACATCGACTTCAGCACGGACTGTATATAGCACTGTGCGTATGATTTCTGATCCTGCGTTGTTACCTAAACTTCCGTCGCCTGAAGGTGCTCCTCCTTCAGATCAATTGGATAAATTACGTGCGACCGGTGAACCCTTCAAGATCTCGGTTGGTGATAATGGTTTTTCCAGTAACGGTAATTTCGCGGCACTTGGTTTCGAAGAAGGTATGTTTGGCGGTCGTTCAAGTGAAGAGATGGATCCTCCACGTGTCGGCCGACTGGCCTTCCAGGTGGGAGCATCGGCTAATCAGTACATAACCATAGACCTAGCAGATTTTGGTAAAAAAGGATCGATCACGGGTGATATTACCGGTGACGTTGACCTGAATGTTGAAGATCGTCGCGTACGTATTAATACGCGTGATGGCGCTTCTGCGGTGTTGACCTTGCTGGACGACGCCATGGACAAGGTGAATGCGACGCGCGCTACCATGGGTGCGGTGATGAATCGCATGCAGCATGTGATAAACAACTTGTCGAACGTCACAACTAATTTGTCTGCTTCGCGCAGCCAGATTGAAGATGCCGACTATGCCAAAGCAAGTACTGAGCTGGCGAAAGCTGGGATCATGCAGCAGGCAGCGACAGCGGTGCTGGCACAAGCGAACACCAGCCAGCAAACCGTACTGAAGCTTTTACAGGGCTAATAACTGGGTAGAGAGATTTTTAAAACGTCTGACTGCCCGTTATCAGCCTTGCTGTGACACAATACTACTTGTCGGTGTAGTTATCCGAGGGTAGAGATGGATCAGAATTCGAACCAGAACAAGCGCCGCATCATATTCAGGCTGATACGTATTGCGTTGATTGCTTTTGTCTTGTTGTTATTGACGATAGTGATGAATCCCAAGCGTTTTTTGCCACCCGACATGAGCGTAGGCGAGTTTTTTCAGGCCTTATTGGGCGTAGTCATGCTTGCCGGTCTGATGGCCGCCGTCGTGTTTCGAGCCTGGAACGACTATCAACGTAAAAAACGCGAAAAAAAATGAATTCCGCTAACCAAACCGCTCAGGATGGCGCGCCAAATTGTTGGCAGTGTCGTCACTTTGGTGTTAGCTGGGATCCCAAACTTCCTTATCTTTGCCGGCTGATGGGCTTTAAGAGCCGCGTTACTCCCTCCGTTGAAGTATTCCGTGCTGATGGCCAGCGTTGCCGCGGCTTCGCACCAAAAACCGGTACGGCCAACTCAGCTTCATCGAATTCCTTGAATTCTTCTTCTACCTACCGGCGCTCCGTATGAAATATTGGTCGCTTGTGCTTGCCTTGGTTTGTTTTTGCGGCACTGCACGCGCTGATTTTCAGGCTGCTATGCGCGCGATTGAGCGCGGACACTACGCCACTGCCGAACGCGCGCTGCGTAAACCTGCCGCAAAGGGCGATCACCGTGCCCAGAATAACTTGGGTTTTCTGTATGAGCATGGTTTGGGCGTGAATCAAAATTATGTTGAAGCACGTAATTGGTATAGCAAGGCTGCCGAGGGCGGTTTGCCCGAGGCTAAATTTAATTTGGCCACTCTCTACCACTATGGTCGTGGCATCTCGCAAAATCTGGAGTTGGCAGCCCCATTGTTTTCTTCCGCAGCTCAGGCAGGCTATGCCGATGCCGAGTACATGCTAGGCGAATATTATCGGTCCGGGCTGGGCGGTTTAAAAAAGGATGGCGCTGTTGCCTTAGCGTGGTTTCTGCGCGCCTCGCGCAAAGGGCATTCCGGTGCCCAATTAATGGCCTCGTCGATTTATCTCAGCGGCGAGGGCTGGCGTACTGAGCCACGCAAAGCCTTGATCTGGGGTGAACTCGCTCGTGGCAATGGCGAAACTCAGGCCAACGCCATTGTTACTCGGGCCAGCAAAGGCATGAGCCCTGAGAAGCTACAAGAAGCAATGCAAGAGGCAACTGTCTGCCTGCAAACTGACTATCGGGACTGTCCCGAATAGCTTAAAAGGGGCAAAAAGCTGCCTGTCGGCTTTTCGTCTGCCGCTTTAGCGGTTGACGTTTTCCTCCCCCCGGCAAAGTGCTGCCGACTCGACATGCCGCCTCAAAACCCGCATGTTTCCTCACTAAAACATCTGGCACGAGGATTGCTATAAAGAAAGCAAATAGTGTTTTCTAAGGCAATCAACGTGACGACTCTTACTCAAACTTCGCATCCAGCACTTTGGCTCGATCCTAAATCCTCCGTGGGCTCAGTCGAGCGCGAACAACTGCTTGAAGCAGGCCTACAACTCTTACCGGTGGCAACGCTGCAAGACTTGAAACTGGGGTTGGCGCGAGCGCGATTGGTGGTGATACGTCTGATGGGCGACACCGGCTTGTTGGAAGAGGT
>CAINAY010000260.1 GCA_903846425.1 uncultured Noviherbaspirillum sp. | reverse complement strand
GACCCGAGATGATTAAAATAGAGATACCTAATGCTGCAATACCAAACGCCGTACCCAGAATTAAAGGTGTCTTAATCCATGGCAGAGCAACCGGCAGCAGCAAAGCAACGAGCGCTAACAGGATGACGACAATTTTCGCGCGGTTCATCACACTCTCCTTGACTGCGCGACAGAAAACAATCCCTGCGGCCTGAACAGCAATACCAGCACCATGATCAGGAAAGGAATTAAGACTTCGAGTTCCGGGAGTAGATACACAGTAAATGATCGCGCTAATCCAATCAGAATCGCAGCGACTAACGCGCCTTCAATTTGGCCCAGACCAGCGGTTGCTACCACTGCAAATGAT
The DNA here is from genome assembly GCA_903846425.1 of uncultured Noviherbaspirillum sp. Lineage (GTDB taxonomy): Bacteria > Pseudomonadota > Gammaproteobacteria > Burkholderiales > Burkholderiaceae_D > Pernthalerella > Pernthalerella communis. Next base: position 3,949 of record CAINAY010000260.1, on the reverse strand, counting down.
AAAACGATCATCTCGCCGCCTATACCCGGCACCCACGAGACAGTCGGCGAAGCTAATGCGCCAGCTAAGGCACCAAGAATAGAACCCACAACAAACGTCAGCAGCGATATGCGTTTTACATTGATGCCAAGTGCTGTGGATATTTCGCGGTTATGCGATACCGCAACGATCTGTCGACCGATGCTGCTTAATTTAAGGAAGCTGCGCAAGGCAACGAACACGACTAACGCGACACCCGGCACCACCATCAATTGATAGCGTGTATAGGTGATGCCTAAAATATCTGCGGTACCTAAATAGTTAACGATATCGGAGACAAAGTAAGGCTGTGTACCCCACACCAAGCGCTGCAAATCTTCAAAAATCATGAAGGCTGAAAAGGTAATCAGCAATTGAAGAATCGGATCCTTGTTATAGATGTGCTGCATCAAGGAGGTTTCCATCAGCGCACCGAACACGCAACCAACGATGATTGCTGCCAAAGGAAGTATCAAAAGTGACCAGGCCGGAGAAGCGCCATGAGCGGTGGCCCACAGTCCTAGCGTGGCTGCCATATAGCCGCCTAGCGCATAGAAACTTCCGTGCGCCATGTTCACAATATTCATCACGCCAAACACGAGTGTCATGCCTAGCGCGACCAGAAAAAGCAAAGCGGCGTAGGACAAGCCGTCCAACACCGCCAAAATATAAATGTCCTGCGACATAGCCGTCTTTCAAATACCGTCAGAAAAAAATTAAGTAAGCCCTGTCATGCAAAACTCAGCATGACAGGACAGAGAAAATATCAACCAGATCAGTTGAGCTGTTTAAAGCGTGGGTTGTTGATCAATTCAGGTTTGATTGTCTTGACCCACTCAGGTGATTTTTGACCTACTGGTGTGCTGATTAAATCAGCGGGATAAATCATGATTTTTTCTAAGACAGGAAAGTTGTAGCCTGCCACTTTACGCGTCACGCCCAACAGCTGATCTTCCAAGCCTTGACCGTCTTCACGGATCTTCACTACTCCAGTCAAACCGCGGAACTCAAGACCGCGCATAGCATCGGCCACTTGCTCCGTGGACGGCCATTGACCTTTGTTTATCTTAATAGCTTTTTGGTAGCCCGCAACTAAGCCATCCAGCGCTTGCACCATGTGAAACACGGGATAGATAGGATAAGCCCCCGTTTTTTCCTGAAATTTCTTGGTGAAGTTTTTCAGCTTAGGTTCATCTTTGTATTGTGGGTGAAGGAAGTAGTGATCACCACGTGCGCCAACGATTACACCATCGGGTAAAGCAGTGCCCAAACGCTCGAGTGAACTCTCAGCCAGAGGCAAAACCAACAGCGATGATTTCATCAAGCCGCGTTGTGAGGCTTGACGCACGAACGTGTCCAAATCGCCGCCCCACGATGTCGATAAGATTACATCGGGACGCAATGCCTGCAAACGACTAATCTCGGTCGAGTAATCGGTTGCGCCAAATTTTGGAAACAACTCAGCAACGATTTTTACGTCTGGTTTGAGCGCGAGTAAGGCATTACGGAACAATTCCCAAGAATCACGTCCCCATGCGTAATCTTGATTCATCACGGCGATAGTTTTGATGTCTGGTTTAGTTTTCAAGAGATACAAAACCGTCGACAACATCTCTATAGTGGCATTCGCTTGGGTGCGCGTTACATAACGATAGCGCTTTTCTTCGAGAACTTTTTCAGTGCCGCAGTCCCACAAAATATTTAGTACTTTTAAATCCTCAGCTACGGGTGCAATGATGTTGCAGTTACCGCTAGAGACGGCGGACAGCATCACTTTAGTACCTGTTTCTTGAACCACGCGACGATATTCAGATAAGAGTTTGTCTGCGCCCACGCCTTCATCAATGTACGTTGGGACAATTTTTACACCGTTAATGCCACCAGCGGCATTCAGCTGTTCAATATACAAATCAGCCGCTGCCATCCCTGGGACACCAAACACTGACGCAGGACCAGAAAGAAAAGTCGTGATGCCGACTTTCAACTCGGTCGGTTTGCTCTGCGCAAGCGCACCTGATACAGCTAGCACGGTTAGCGCACCCGCAAAAATCCGGGACAGTGTTTTGATTTTCATATTGAGGTCTCCGATGAAGAAATCATTTCAACTAATTGATTTAGAACGTTTTTTGAAATTCGGTGTGGATATTATCCAATGTCGAAGAAAAGCATATTGTTAAATCATTGATAAATTTATTTTGCAATCAAAATTGCTCAATGATTTAATAAATAGATAATTATTTTTTTGTTTACGCTTTTGTACCTATTTCTACAGTCTGAACCACCGGCTTTTATTCGGCAAGACAAGTTTTTTAAAGAGTCTATTTTGAAAATACGAAACCAAAAGCATATTGTCATGCAGAGCATCATTCATGAGTGAATTTGATAATGTTTTGTATTATTCTCCTTTGTAGTCATGACATTACGCAATGTGTGCGGTGCAGCATTTCCATCAGTGGCTGATCAATTGCGTTAATTAAGCAATTAATGGGGTGTTGACAGGGAGGAAAGCGCCATGCACCATGCGTTTAAGGTTAATAGCGGACTTTCATTTTTTGTGCGCTCTTTTCCCCAATAAGTAGAAAATCGACGTAAGTCCCTGACCATGTTGGTTTAAAGTCGGGGATTTATTCGGTACGCGCGTATAAAAAGGCGATTAATCACCACCACGGAGGAAGACTCATGAAAAAAACCGGTTTGTTGGCTTCTATGCTGGCTGCACTGGCTATCAGCGCTGCTCCTGCAGCGCAATCGCAAGAACTTTACTGGGCAACCAGTGGTTTCTTCGGTCCTTTTAACATTCAAGGCCTGATCCCTACGTTCCCAAAAGCTAAAGACATCACGATCCCAGTGTCAATGTGGATCCTGAAGCATCCTAAAGGTATCGTCGTATTTGATACAGGTAACAACGCTGCTATTTCTGATGGCGCTGATAACTGCAAAAAATACTGGGCTGCTGGTAACTGCGACTTCCTGAAGCCTAGCCAAAAGCGTTCTGACGTTATCGATCAGCAGCTGGCTAAGCTGGGCATCAAAGTTGACGACGTTAAAGTTGTCGTTTCATCGCACACCCACTTGGATCACTCGGGCAACATCGGTCTGTTCCCTAAAGCCATTCACGTATATCAGAAGAAAGAACTGTACCAAGGTTACTGGCCTGAGAAGTTTCAAGGCCGCGCTGCTAACGGTTCATTTGTTCTGAATGATTTGGTTGCAGCTCGTGACTATGACTTCTTTGAACTCGACGGCGACTATGATCTGTTCGGCGACGGCACAGTGAAAATTCTCTCGACACCTGGCCATACTCTTGGTCACCAGTCGATGAAAGTTAAATTGGCCAGCGGCCAGGGCATCATCATTTCTCAAGATGCTATCTGGATGCAGGAAAACTTGGACGGCTACGTTGCAGGCTTGAACTTCAGCGTACAGGCTTACGTGAATTCGGTTGAGAGACTGAAGCGTATGCGTGACCTGGAAGGTGCAAAGATCTTGATGGCTCACGATGCAGGTCAGTTCCAATCAATGGGCAACAAGTGGCACAAGTAATATAGAATCACAGTACCATGCAAAAAGCCCCCGTCATGCGGGGGCTTTTTTTTACAAAAGAAGTAACGACAGATCGCAATGATAGAACTACAAAACGTTGTAAAGCGCTACGGCTCCAAGACCATCATTCACAACATCTCATTCGATGTTAAAAAAGGTGAAATCGTAGGCTTCTTAGGTCCCAATGGTGCAGGTAAGACCACTACCATGCGCATGATTGCAGGCTTTACCGAGGCCACATCAGGCACAGTCAAAGTCGCTGGTTTTGATATGGCGAGCCAGCGAGATCAGGCAGCGACTCGGTTAGGTTATTTGCCTGAGTCCCCTCCTCTGTATGATATTTTGGATGTGACTTCTTATTTAACGTTTGTTGCGCGCGCCAAAGGTG
>CAINAY010000259.1 GCA_903846425.1 uncultured Noviherbaspirillum sp. | reverse complement strand
GGGCCGTATTCATCATTTATCAGTGTGTTGGCGGAGAGAGGGGGATTCGAACCCCCGGTAGGCTATGAACCTACACACGCTTTCCAGGCGTGCGACTTAAACCACTCATCCATCTCTCCGGAATTCGTTTGAGCCATGGATCAAACGAAGCTCCGGATTATAGCAAAACTTCCTCACATCCTTAGACATTCCCTTACCAAGCGAAACCAAAAATCACTTTTCAAAGCGAGATTACGCATGAATTTTCTGCTTTTGTAAGGACTAATCACTTGCACGCTTATACCTGCTGCCTCATGAAATCAGTTCGAATGGCACTACTGCGCTCTCAAGCAGTCGCACATATGTTCATACAACGTTCTCGAATATAATTTTTACTGCTGATATCAGCGCCAAAAAATTAAACGGAAATTCGAAACCAAACAAGAGGATGCCATCACATCCACGCAACTTTTAATGTCGTTCATTACCCCTATTGATTAGTGCAAGCTAGCTATAACTATGACTTTAGCTATTGCCGATCTGTATACCTCGGTTCGCAGGATTCGTACTACATTGGGCTAATTCGTCACTCGCAATGGATGATTTAGCCAGTACCATCAAGCAGCTTGTTATTAGCCACGCCAACATCAAATTCCTCATGATTTTATCTCCCGATGAATTCAGAAAGCCTTTCAAAAAACAAGGCTTAAAAATTGATTACGCCATGTACGACAATTGTCGTTTTAGCATCAGGAGAAAAAACAGGTCAACAGATTCTCTAAAACTAGTGCATCGACACGCAAAAGCGTTGCAATAATAGGTAACTACTGAGGGGGACTGCACTATTTATATAGCGCAAAAAATAGTGCATGCGCGTGGTTATAAAACATCAAATAAAAAAAGCCGCTTCGCCCGAGGACGAAGCGGCAATTCGGTAATAGGGCCATCGGAGTTAGCCCTACGACCTTCCCCCACAAAACCACGAAAACCTCACAGCACGGTAAAACGCTAATTGCTAGCTTTAAATCGCTTGCTTCAATTGCTCCAGGATCGCTGGATTTTCTAACGTTGAGATATCTTGCGTAATCTCTTCGCCTTTGGCGAGAACACGCAACAGACGTCGCATAATTTTTCCTGAGCGAGTCTTGGGAAGATTGTCACCAAAACGAATTTCTTTGGGTTTAGCAATCGGACCAATTTCTTTTCCAACCCAATCGCGCAATTCTTTTGCAATGGCTACGGCTTGCTCACCGGTGGGTCGCGCACCTTTTAACACCACGAATGCACAAATCGATTCGCCCGTGGTTGGGTCAGGTTTGCCTACAACAGCGGCTTCAGCAACCATAGGATTGGCAACCAACGCGGATTCGATTTCCATCGTACCCATACGGTGACCCGATACATTCAATACATCATCAATGCGTCCTGTGATGGTGAAGTAAGCAGTTTTTTCATCACGAATAGCACCGTCGCCCGCCAGATACATTGTGCCGCCCAACTCTGGAGGAAAGTAGCTGGACTTAAAACGTTCCGGATCATTCCAGATGGTTCGTATCATGGAAGGCCAAGGACGCTTCACAACCAATATTCCGCCGTGACCATGCGGCATATCGTTACCCGCCTCATCAACAATCGCAGCCATGATGCCAGGCAAAGGCAAGGTGCATGAACCCGGCACCATAGGAGTCGCTCCTGGCAGCGGAGAAATCATGTGACCACCCGTTTCTGTTTGCCAGAACGTATCAGCAATCGGGCACTTACTGTCACCAACATTTTTGTAGTACCACATCCACGCTTCTGGATTGATAGGCTCACCGACTGATCCCAGCAAACGTAATGAGGTGAGATCAAATTTTTTCGGATGGGCTTTGGGATCTGCATCGCATGCTTTAATCAGTGAGCGAATCGCTGTCGGCGCAGTATAAAAAATGGTCGCTTTATGACGCTCTATCATTTCCCAGAAACGACCCGCGTGAGGAAACGTAGGCACGCCTTCAAACACAATTTGCGTCGCTCCAACAGCTAAGGGACCATACGCAATATAGCTATGACCTGTGACCCAACCTATATCTGCCGTACACCAAAATACATCGGTAGGCTTAATATCGAAGGTCCACTTCATGGTCAACGCAGCCCACAGCAAATAACCACCGGACGCATGCTGCACGCCTTTGGGTTTGCCGGTTGAACCTGATGTATACAAAATAAATAATGGATGCTCTGCGTTGACCCACTCGGGCTCGCATTGATCTGGCTGCTTTTCAAGCAAGTCGTGTAACCACATGTCGCGATCAGCGACAAAATTAATCTTACCTTTGGTGCGTTGATAGATGACGACGTTCTTAATGCCTTCGCATCCACCCATCGCCAAGGCTTCATCAACAATCGCTTTCAATGGAAGCTGCTTACCACCGCGCACTTGCTCGTCAGCGGTAATAACAGCGACGGCACCTGCATCAATGATGCGCTCTTGCAGAGACTTAGCCGAGAAACCACCGAAGACGACTGAATGCGTTGCGCCGATACGTGCGCAGGCTTGCATTGCTGCGACACCCTCAACTGACATTGGCATGTAGATGATGACGCGATCACCTTTTTTGATGCCTAGTGATTTGAGGCCGTTGGCGAACTTACATACTTTTTGATGCAATTCGCGATAACTGAGTTTGCTGACCGTTCCGTCATCAGCTTCAAAGATGATCGCTGTACGATCTGCATTACCATTGGTGAGATTTCGATCCAGGCAGTTGTAGGACACATTCAACAGTCCATCATCAAACCATTTGTAAAACGGCGCCTGAGATTCGTCTAAGGTTTTGGAAAATGGCTTGTGCCATTCAAGATGTTCGCGCGCTAGTCGGGCCCAAAAACCTTCGTAATCTTTTTCTGCTTCGGCACACAAGGCCTGATAGGCTGCCATGCCCGCAACAGTCGCATTTTTTGAAAAGTCTGCGGGCGGAGCAAATACACGCTCCTCGTGCATGAGGGACTCAATTTCAGACATGGTGCCTCCATCCTGCAAATAATTATTATGGCTTAACGATAAGCCGGCACGCTTACTCAAGCCTTACATAAGACCAAGCGTTATGCTCAGGTATGCAACTTGTAGCAAGCACTATTTGGCTAGTAGTCGGGGTGTAAAATGACGCGTTACGAGGCCGTTTATCGCAAGTCGCTCAATTCAGCTTACGGACGGTTTCAAAATGCACAAATTGTTGCTTACGCTTGCCAATTTCATATTTTAAGCCAATCATGACCATCATTAAGCAAGAAGATCTCATCGAATCCGTCGCTGCAGCGCTGCAATTTATCAGCTACTACCACCCAACGGACTATATCCGCCATCTGGCCCGCGCCTACGAGCGCGAGCAAAGCGCCGCAGCAAAAGATGCCATCGCTCAGATACTGACCAATTCTCGCATGTGCGCTGAAGGCAAGCGCCCGATCTGCCAAGACACGGGAATAGTGAATGTATTTTTAAAAATCGGCATGGACGTACGCTTTGAAGGCTTTGCAGGGTCGATTACTGACGCTATTAATGAAGGTGTTCGCCGCGGCTACAACAATACGGACAACAAGTTACGCGCCTCAGTCGTAGCAGATCCGCAATTCGAACGAAAAAACACCAAAGACAATACGCCCGCCGTCGTGCACATGGAAGTCGTACCGGGGAATACTTTAGATGTGCAAGTCGCCGCTAAAGGCGGTGGCTCAGAAAACAAAAGTAAATTCGTTATGCTTAACCCCTCCGATTCATTAGTCGATTGGGTATTGAAAACCGTGCCAACCATGGGCGCTGGATGGTGCCCACCCGGCATGCTCGGTATAGGCATAGGCGGTACAGCAGAGCATGCGATGTTGATGGCGAAACAATCGCTGATGGAAGATCTCGATATGAGCGACTTACTCGCCCGTGGCCCTCAAGATAAAACTGAAGAATTACGAGTTGAGCTGTATGAAAAGGTTAATGCGTTGGGTATCGGTGCGCAAGGTCTCGGTGGTCTAACTACAGTGTTGGATATCAAAATCATGATGCATCCAACTCATGCTGCATCTAAACCTGTTGCCATGATTCCTAATTGCGCTGCCACGCGGCATGCGCATTTTGTGATGGATGGATCAGGCCCTGTGTATTTGGATCCACCATCGCTGTCTGAGTGGCCCGACGTGCACTGGATGCCTGATACACAAAAATCGAAACGCGTCGATCTTAATACCCTCACCGCTGCCGAAGTTGCATCATGGACGCCCGGACAAACGCTGCTGTTAAACGGAAAAATGCTTACCGGGCGTGATGCTGCACATAAGCGCATTCAAGACATGCTCGCCAAAGGTGAAAAGCTACCTGTCGATTTTAAAAATCGCGTGATTTATTACGTTGGTCCAGTCGATCCTGTGCGCGATGAAGTCGTTGGTCCTGCTGGTCCAACCACAGCGACGCGTATGGATAAATTTACCGACATGATGTTAGAAAAAACTGGTTTGATTGCGATGGTTGGTAAAGCTGAGCGCGGGCCGATTGCGATTGAGTCCATCAAAAATCACAAATCAGCCTATCTGATGGCCGTCGGTGGTGCCGCGTATCTGGTATCGAAAGCGATCAAAGGAGCCAAGGTGGTGGGCTTTGCCGATTTAGGTATGGAAGCGATTTATGAATTTGATGTCAGCGATATGCCAGTAACCGTCGCTGTTGATTCCAGTGGTATTTCAGTACACAACACTGGACCTAAAGAATGGCAAGAGCGCATCGCTGCCACCATCGGCAAGATACCGGTCAAGATTGGCTGATTCTTTTACATCGTTAGATTCGAACGCACCGATTGGTGTGTTCGATTCAGGTATTGGTGGGCTGTCGGTGCTGCGGCATGTTCATGCCTTACTCCCTTCCGAAGAGCTACTGTATTTTGCTGATTCTGGGTTTGCGCCCTATGGTGAAAAACCCGAATCGATAATCGTTGAACGCGTGTTATCGATTGCTGCGTTTTTACAGACATTTCATGTCAAAGCGATGGTGGTTGCGTGCAATACCGCAACCGCAGCAGCGATCTCAGCGCTGCGCTCACACTATCCACACATGCAAGTCGTGGGAGTAGAGCCCGGACTGAAACCAGCGGCTGCAATATCAAAATCAGGCGTAGTTGGAGTGTTAGCCACTACCAGCACCTTAGCGAGTG
>CAINAY010000258.1 GCA_903846425.1 uncultured Noviherbaspirillum sp. | reverse complement strand
CTCGTCGCACAACCGATTCATACGATAAAAGTCCTAATCCATCGAGAGAAAACAAGGTCTCTATTAACAAGCTACCTGCAAAAAAAGCGCCGATGAACGCGGCAGGAAATCCCGTCACCAGCGGTATCAATGCATTCCGAAATACATGCTTATAAAGTACAGTTCGTTCAGATAATCCTTTGGCGCGCGCCGTCAGCACGTACTGTTTGCGTATCTCTTCAAGAAAGGTGTTTTTAGTCAGCATCGTCATCACGGCAAATGACCCCGCAACCGAGGCGGTGACCGGCAAAGCGATATGCCATAAGTAATCGATCGTTTTGCCAAACCACGAAAGCGTGTCCCAATCGTCTGAGGTCAGTCCGCGTAAAGGGAACCATTGCACAAAACTACTACCTGCAAAAACCACCAATAAGAAAACGCCAAGCACAAAACCTGGAATCGAATATCCGATTAACACCAACATACTGGTGAGGCTGTCAAATCGACTACCTTCCCTCACAGCTTTGGCGACGCCGAGCGGTACCGAAATAAAATAGGTAAGAAAAAAAGTCCATAACCCTATCGTGATCGATACAGGTAATTTAGATTTGACTAATTCCCACACATCCTTGTGATGATAAAAACTCTGACCTAAATCGAATTTAGCAAAGCCCTGAAGCATTAACCAAAATCGTTCAGCTGGCGGTTTATCAAATCCATACAGCGCCTTAATTTCGGCAACGCGCTCACTATCCACGCCTTGACGACCGCGGTATTCAGAAGCACCAGCACCAGAAGATTCTCCGGCGCCCGTTTGCCCTTTTTTAAGTTCAATCAAGACTTGTTCTACCGGACCGCCGGGAACAAACTGAATCACCGCAAAGGTGATGGCGATGACACCCAACAATGTGGGAATCATCAGCAAAATACGTTTAGCTATATAGGACCAAAGGTTCATGGAATCTCAATTCGTTTTTATTACTGCCTTGGTTTCACTTGCCACCAACTTGAAATAACATACGGATCGGCTTGATAATATTTTGGCGCAACGGCAGGAATACCGAAACGATTGCGATAAGCCACCCGATGAGTCGCCGAATACCAGTGAGGTACCACAATGTATTTATGTAGTAGCACGCGATCTAGTGCGCGTGATGCTGTTACCAGCTGCTCGCGTGAATCGGCTTTGACTAATGCCGTCACCAGCTTATCAACCACCGGATCTTTCAAGCCCCAGTAGTTACTCGATCCTTTTTCATCAGCCGCTTTCGAACCCAGCATGTCAAACATTTCATTACCTGGGCTGGTCACATCACCGAAGCGTTGACTGGTCATATCAAAATCAAACTCTTCCATCCGCTTCTGCACTAACGCAAAATCTGCGGTGCGTTGATTCACGCGAATGCCTAGTTTTTCCAGATTGCGTACATACACTGCAATAATGCGTGAGAGTGCGGATTGATCATCTAAAATTTCAAAGGTAAAAATTTCACCGCGTGAGTTACGCAAGGCACCGTCTTGATATTCCCATCCTGCTTGCTTGAGCAAATCACGCGCTTGCAAAAGATTGGCGCGCAATGACGCAGGTGCATTAGTCGTCGGTGGCACGGGCGCAGG
>CAINAY010000257.1 GCA_903846425.1 uncultured Noviherbaspirillum sp. | reverse complement strand
TTGTGTTGCGCACGCTCTTGATTCATGACTATCGACGCGCGCTACTCACCGACCCCAATCTGCCGAATGAACTGCTCGGTGTCGAATGGCCGGGACAACATGCGTATGCTTTATCGCAGGCGATCTACAAAAAAATTGAAAAAGCTGCAGATAAACAGGTGGCGACTATCCTCTCGCTAGAACAGCAGGACGTGCCACCGATAGCTGGACGATTTACGCAGCGATTTCGTTAAAGCTCATTGTGAGTCACTACTTTTGCAGCGACATCCACAATGACAGTTAAGCTATCTAGTTAAATTCAGCTCAACTCAGCGACCATCTCAATCTCAACGCAAGCACCTAAAGGAATCTGCGCCACACCAAATGCTGAGCGTGCGTGGCGACCTGCATCACCAAACACCTCTGCCAGTAATTCAGATGCGCCGTTAGTGACTAAATGATGCTCAGTAAAATCAGGGGACGAATTGACCAAGCTCACCAGCTTAACAATACGCTTGACCTTGGATAAATCACCACCGCACGCATCTTTCAGCGTCGCCATCAGGTCAATCGCGATGGACCGCGCAGCCTGCTTACCCTCATCGGTGGTCATGTTGCGACCAAACTGGCCGACCCACGGCTTGCCGTCTTTTTTTGCGATATGGCCCGATACGTAAAGGGTATTGCCGGTGCGGACGTACATGACATAAGCGGCGGCCGGAGTGGCCACGGCTGGAAGAGTTATATTTAGCGCAGCGAGTTTTTGATCAATCGACATGGCAAGCCCCAATAGAAAAATAGGGGCTGATTTTACCTCGCCCCCTCTTGAAATCAGCAAAGTCACCCCAAGATGGTTGGCAATTATGCAAATTTCCAACTAATTTTGTTAACAGAGGACACCATGGGCGCTTCCGACAAACAAGTGATGGGCTTTCAAGCCGAAGTCAAACAGCTGCTGCAGCTGATGATTCATTCGCTGTACTCAAATAAAGAAATTTTTCTGCGCGAGCTAGTCTCGAACGCATCCGATGCTTCCGACAAGTTACGCTTTGAAGCGATTAACAACGCGGCTCTGTTTGAAGGTGACAGCGAGCTGGCCATTCAAATTGAATTTGACAAAGCTGCTCGTACCATCAGCATTAGCGACAACGGCATAGGTTTGTCGCAAGCAGAAGCCGTTGAACATTTAGGCACGATCGCTAAATCCGGCACTAAAGAATTTTTTTCACGACTCTCGGGCGACCAACAAAAAGACGCCGCCATGATTGGTCAGTTTGGCGTGGGGTTTTACTCCGGTTTTATTGTTGCTAACAAAATCACTGTGGAATCACGTCGCGCTGGTTTGCCTGCCGAACAAGGCGTCAAATGGGAATCAGCCGGTGAAGGTGAGTTCAGCGTAGAAACCATCAACAAGCCACAACGCGGCACTCGCATCACTCTCCATCTGCGTGAAGGCGAAGATGATTTTCTGTCAGCCTGGCAGCTGCGCTCTATCATTCGCAAATACTCTGACCATATTTCTTTGCCCATCAAAATGCACAAAGAAGAATGGGACGAAGAGAAAAAAGAAATGATCGTCAAGGACGAACTGGAAACAGTTAATCAAGCAAGTGCGCTCTGGGCCCGCAACAAATCGGATGTCACCGAAGAGCAGTACACCGAATTTTACAAACACGTATCGCATGATTTTCAAGAGCCTTTAAGCTGGACTCATAATCGCGTCGAAGGTCGTAGTGAATACACTCAGCTGCTTTACATTCCTGCTCACGCACCGTTTGATATGTGGGACCGTGAAAAACGTGGTGGTATCAAGCTGTACGTAAAACGTGTGTTCATCATGGACGATGC
>CAINAY010000256.1 GCA_903846425.1 uncultured Noviherbaspirillum sp. | reverse complement strand
TGATCTGGGTAATGCCAGCGTAGGAAAGCGACGGTCGAGTCCTTATTCTCCTCATCGTGCTTTCTTCGCTGTTTTGAGCAAAGGAAGTCCATGAACGCCAATCCTCAATTCTTAGCTGCGACGGCCACGGTCGATGAAGCCGCCATTCAGCCCTTGCCGAATTCGAGCAAGATTTATGTGTCCGGTTCGCGTCCTGATATTCGTGTGCCCATGCGTCAAATTACGCAGAGCGATACACCTGCCTCCTTTGGAGCAGAAAAAAATCCACCGGTGTTTGTGTATGACACCTCAGGCCCGTACACCGACCCCACCGTCAAGATAGACATACGTTCAGGTTTGGAGCCCTTGCGCGCTGCATGGATAGCCGAGCGAAATGACACCGAAGAGTTGTCTGGCCCTACTTCAGATTACGGTATTGAACGTCTGAGCGACCCCAAATTAGCTGAGCTGCGTTTTAATTTGCATCGCAAGCCACGTCGCGCCAAAGCAGGCAAGAATGTCACGCAGATGCATTACGCGCGCGCCGGCATCATCACACCAGAAATGGAATACATCGCTATTCGCGAAAATCTGTGCCGTAAAGAGTACCTAGAAAATTTGAAGTCCTCTGGTCCGAATGGCGCCAAGTTAGCTGAGTTAATGGGTAGGCAGCATCCTGGGCAATCGTTTGGAGCAGCGATACCTGCAGAAATTACGCCTGAATTTGTTCGTAGTGAAATCGCGCGTGGTCGTGCCATCATTCCAAACAATATTAATCACCCAGAAAGCGAGCCTATGATCATAGGCCGAAATTTTTTGGTGAAGATTAATGCCAACATTGGTAATTCAGCAGTGACTTCATCCATCGGCGAAGAAGTTGAAAAAATGACCTGGTCGATACGTTGGGGTGGCGACACCGTGATGGATTTATCGACGGGTAAACACATTCATGAAACCCGCGAATGGATCATTCGTAATTCGCCAGTGCCGATTGGTACCGTGCCGATTTATCAGGCTTTAGAAAAAGTAAATGGCAAGGCGGAAGACCTGACCTGGGAAATTTTCCGCGACACCTTAATCGAGCAAGCCGAGCAGGGCGTGGATTACTTCACGATACATGCCGGTGTTTTGCTGCGTTATGTACCACTCACAGCTAAGCGCATGACAGGCATTGTTTCGCGCGGTGGTTCAATTATGGCGAAATGGTGTTTGGCACATCACAAAGAATCATTCTTGTACGAGCATTTCGAAGACATTTGCGAAATCATGAAAGCCTACGATGTAGCTTTCTCATTAGGCGATGGTCTGCGCCCTGGTTCTATTTATGATGCGAATGATGAAGCCCAGCTAGGTGAATTAAAAACTTTAGGCGAATTAACGCAGATCGCATGGAAGCATGATGTGCAAGTCATGATCGAGGGTCCTGGTCATGTGCCTATGCATATGATTAAAGAAAATATGGATTTGCAGTTAGAGCAGTGCCACGAAGCGCCGTTCTATACCCTAGGTCCACTAACCACCGATATCGCACCTGGCTACGATCACATCACTTCTGGCATTGGTGCGGCACAAATCGGTTGGTATGGCACAGCCATGCTGTGTTACGTGACACCGAAAGAACATTTGGGTTTGCCAAATAAGGTGGATGTCAAAGACGGCATCATCACTTACAAAATTGCAGCCCATGCAGCTGATCTGGCCAAAGGTCATCCTGGCGCTCAGATACGCGATAACGCCTTATCCAAAGCCCGTTTTGAATTCCGCTGGGAAGACCAATTTAACCTCGGTCTCGATCCCGACAAGTCGCGTGAATTTCATGATGAAACGCTGCCAAAAGACTCAGCCAAAGTGGCGCACTTTTGCTCTATGTGCGGCCCGCATTTCTGCTCAATGAAAATCACGCAGGAAGTACGCGATTACGCTGCAAAACAGGGTATTACGGAAATCGAAGCTTTAAAGCAGGGTATGGAAGTGAAGGCTGTCGAGTTTGTTAAAAGCGGTGCTGAGCTCTATCGCAAACAGTGATGCACGCATCATGATTGTTATTGAGCTCAACGGCGAATCACGCTCGGTAGAAAAAGATCACTCAGTACATGACTTGATCAATGCATTGTCATTGACCAATCAGGCATTAGCGATTGCCGTTAATCGTGA
>CAINAY010000255.1 GCA_903846425.1 uncultured Noviherbaspirillum sp. | reverse complement strand
GTAATTGTTCAGCTGTTTTAAAGCGTCCATCATCACGCAGATTATCTTTAAACCAGCGATTTTTTGCGCCGGGAATTCGTCCTCCTACCGGATCGATGGTTTCATTCTCCCCCCTGAAGCGATCTGCCGCGCGTGCATCGAGCACCGTACATTTTTTTGTGGCGAGATTATTCACAATATCAGCGGCCGTCACGGTAGTGGTGATGGCGGGTCGTAAGCTTATATTGCCATTCGCTGGTTGCGGTATGTCGGTCACTAAAGTGCCACCTACGGCTAGCCAAGCAGCGAGGCCGCCATCAAGTAGCGCAACGTCATTGTGTCCTACCCAGCGCAACATCCACCACACTCGTGACGCGAACATACCTCCGTGTGCGTCATACACGATGACTTGCGATGCTGAATTCACGCCCCAATGACGCAATTGTTGAATGAAAGCTTCTTGCGATGGTAGTGGATGCCTACCGCGAAATTCACCGTTCGGTCCGGGTGATTTATCAGATAAATGTAAATCAGCATCGGCATGGAGTGCTGAAGGTATGTGTCCAGCGGCATAGGCGATTGCACCGGCTCGCGTATCAGTCAGTTCAGCTCGACAATCAAGGATGACGACATTGGCTTGATTGACAGACGACGTGAGTTCAGTCGCTGAGATCAATGTGGTGTAAGGCATCCCGGTCTCCTTTGTGGAAAGTCTGTCGCGATTAATGCGCTGTCAATGCATTAACAATTCGGTAGTAGAAGCTGCTTACAGTTTTTTGGAGGTGCTGCTACTGCTGCGGGCATTATAAAAGGTCGCTGCAATCCCGCTGATAAGAATAATGGCGATGCCAAGCCAGCCGACCCAGTCTAGACGATCGCCCCAAATCAGAATACCCCACATGCTGGAGAAAATAATACCGGTGTATTGAAGGTTGGCCGTTACCAGCATGGCACCGAGTCGGTAGGCGCGCGTCATCGCAATTTGTGCAATCGTGGCGGTGACGCCAATCGCTAACAACAGTAAAAAATCTCGCGTTGATAGTGAATGCAATACGTGTAATTCACCTGTATGCAGATAGCTGTTAATTAAGCTGCTGAGCAGTCCGCCGATTACACCAGTAGCGGAGAAATAAAACACGACACGGTATTCCGGTTCACCTAACTGGCCGAGTTTTTTAACTTGTATGTAGGCGAGTGCTGAGAGAAATCCAGAGATAAGTGCAATCAATCCACCTATCCATTGGTCTGCATGCATTGAGGGCTTGAGAAGTAAAGCCACGCCAACAAAGCTGGTCATGATGGCAGCTGCCAATCCCCATTCGAATCGACGTTGTTTATGCCACCATCCCAGAGTGAAGACTATGCTTGCGATCCAGATCGGTGCCATGTAATTGAGTGTCATGGCAGTCGCTAACGGTAATTCACCGATTGCATAGAACCACATTGAGAGTGCAGTAACGCCGACGAAACCGCGCCATGCGTGATGCCAAGGAAACGTAGTGCGAAGTGAATAGCCGCGCAGGCGAACTAGCGCCAGCATCATCACCATGCCAACCGCCCCGCGACACATAACGATTTCGGAGGTAGAGGTAGTGACAGACGCCAGCTTGACGCACACTCCCATCAGAGAGAACACGAAGCTGGCGAACAGCATCCATAATGACTGCATGCCGTTAGCTGCAGCTTAGTCGCGAGGTGACGTTGAGGTCACAGCGCGATATTTTTGCGATACCACTCGTGGAAATGCTGCATGCCATCTTCCATCGGTGATTGATAAGGCCCGACTTCATTGACGCCACGGTCGACTAATATGCGCCGTCCGGCATCCATGCGCAGAGCAATTTCATCATCTTCAACGCAGGTTTCCATGTAAGCAGCGCGCTCGGCTTCTACAAAGCTGCGCTCGAACAACACGATATCTTCGGGATAGTAGAACTCAACCACGTTAGTAGTTTTTTGCGGGCCTTTGGGCCATAAGGTTGAGACCACCAATACATGCGGATACCACTCCACCATGACGTTGGGATAAAGCGTTAACCAGATCGCACCATAGGGTGGTACGTCACCACTGCGATAGCGCATTACTTCTTGATGCCATTTTTCGTAAACGCTGGAGCCTGGTTTTTTTAGTGCTGCATTCACACCCACCGTTTGCACGCTGTAGCCTTGGCCCAGTTCCCATTTCAGATCACGGCACTCAACGAAGTTGCCTAGCCCTGGATGGAAAGGTTCGACGTGATAATCCTCGAGATACACCTCGATGAAGGTCTTCCAGTTGTAATCGCATTCATGGACTTCGACATGATCGAGCATGTAGCCATCAAAATTTAAATCCTTGGTGACGCCTATATTTTTAAGTAATCCAGCAACATCTAAACCATTTTTTTCAAACAGCAAACCATTCCAGCGTTGCAGTTCAAAACGAGAAAGATTCAGGCAAGGTGTTTCGCCAAAATGCGGCGCGCCGATCAAGTTGCCTTTGAGGTCATAGGTCCAGCGATGCAGCGGACAGATGATGTTGTTTGAGTTGCCGCGACCGGTCAGCATTTTTGCTTGTCGATGTCGACAGACATTCGACAGCAGTTGTATGCCTTGTGCATCGCGTGTGAGCAGGCGACCGTCGTTTTCCCACATGAGAGACGCGTAGTCGCCGACATTGGGAACCATCAATTCATGTCCTACGTATTGTGGACCCTGATTGAACAGTTGACGGATTTCTTGATTCAGTAGCGTGTCATCAAAGTAGACACCTACCGGAAGTTGCGCGTTAGATCGCGCGAGTCTAGAGAGACTGGCCAGATCGGACATCCCCACCCCCAAATTAATTTGCACCAACCTAAGAGAGAAATAATCCGCAAAAAACTTTTCGACTTACTACAAAAATTTAAATCGAGTGGTATTTTTTGGACGAGGGAGCGATTATACGCATGCTGTGTAAGATTACAAACATTAAATGTGAATAAAATTTATTCGAGTTTTAGTCGACGTTTCAATATATCGCTTTAGGTCGGAAAATTTGTGTAAACAGAAGAGGGCACAGTTTTTATGGAATGTTAACGTTACTTCTTTATTTGATAGGGTATAAATGAGTTCTGTTTTGACAACCTCACATATTTTCGATTCGCTAAGAGGGACGTTAGCGCTTTACTTCCAAGTGATTGCACTAAAATAGGCACAACAGACCACAACAGACCACGACAGACCACGACAGACCACGACAGACCACGACAGACCTAGAGAATCATGCATGACTAAAAAATCTGCTCCCCAACAGCCCAACGCCTCCTTCGAGGAAGCGATGGCCGAGCTTGAACTGCTCGTTGCAAAGATGGAATCGGGTGAGTTGCCCTTAGAAGCGTCAGTAGCGGCTTATCAACGTGGTTCTGAGCTGGTGAAATATTGCGCTGCTCAATTAGAACGCGTTGAGCGTCAGGTCAAAGTACTGGAGGGTGAGATGCTCAAGCCGTTTGCGACAGGCGCAGACGATGAGGATGGAGAAGAGTGAGATAGCAATGAGAGAAGAATTTACGCGTTGGTGTAAAACGGTCCAGTCGCAGATGGAGACGGTTCTTCTTTCGCATTTACCTGCAACGACGTTGGCACCGCACAAATTGCACGAAGCGATGCAGTACGCCGTGCTGGATGGTGGAAAACGTGTGCGGCCTTTACTCGCGTTTGCTGCGGGTGAATTATTTGATGCGCCGCGAGATGGCATACAGCGGGCCGCCTGCGCAGTGGAGATGATTCATGCGTATTCATTAGTGCACGATGATATGCCGTGCATGGATGATGATGCTTTAAGGCGCGGCAAGCCGACCGTGCATAAAAAATATGATGAAGCCACGGCCTTGTTAGTCGGCGATGCCTTGCAAGCGCAAGCGTTTGAAGTGATCGCAGGGGGTAACTTAGATGCGCAGCGCAAAGTCGCCATGGTGAGCTGTCTCGCGCGAGCCGCGGGCTCGCTGGGTATGTGTGGCGGCCAAGCGATTGATTTGGATTCCGTGGGTATTTCGCTCTCGCGAGACGCCCTAGAGCACATGCATAGATTAAAGACAGGTGCATTGCTCGAGGCATCGGTGATGTTGGGCGCGTTGGCGGGTAAATCTCTACTCAGCGCTGAAGAGCTAGCACTGCGCGCGTATTCGTCCGCGATTGGGCTGGCATTTCAAGTGGTTGACGATATTCTGGATGCCACCGCCGACTCAGCGACCCTAGGAAAAACCGCCGGTAAAGATGCTGCCAGCAACAAGCCTACGTATGTTTCTATACTGGGTTTGAACGAGTCGCTTGCTCTGGCAGAGAAGTTACGGCAGGATGCCCATCAAGCTTTACTGCCATTTGGTGATCCAGCGATGAGATTAAAGGAGCTTGCCGACTTGATCGTGCAAAGAAAAACCTGATTAAGCACCGATTAAATAATAACGAGACGTTCTTGAGTAATTTGTGGAAGTTATCCCTTTGATTCACTGGGTCACGCGTCGCACAGCAGCGCTGGCTCGCCATAAAACTCACAATAAATCAGCAACTCCCTGAGTATCATGAAAATTCTACACAAAATAAATAATACGGCTGAATTACGAGCCCTTTCGCGCCCCGAACTCAATACTTTGGCTGATGAATTGCGGACTTACTTGCTGGAGTCGGTAGCGCAGACGGGTGGTCATCTGTCATCCAATTTGGGAACGGTTGAGCTGACGATTGCACTTCATTATGTGTTCAACACACCAGAAGATCGCATCGTCTGGGATGTGGGGCATCAAACCTATCCACACAAAATTCTTACAGGTCGTCGTGATCGTATGTCTACCTTGCGTCAGCAAGATGGTTTGTCGGGCTTTCCTCGTCGCGTAGAAAGTGTGTACGACACCTTTGGTACTGCGCATTCGTCGACGTCGATTTCGGCAGCGCTAGGTATGGCATTAGCTGCTCGTACCAAAGGTGAAAAACGTCATTCAATAGCGGTCATTGGTGATGGTGCGATGACTGCTGGCATGGCCTTTGAAGC
>CAINAY010000254.1 GCA_903846425.1 uncultured Noviherbaspirillum sp. | reverse complement strand
TCGCGGTACATCCATTTTTTCATCAGAGATAAACACATGAGCTCACAAAAACTAAAACTTGGTTTCATTGGACTAGGCATCATGGGCGGCCCCATGGCGCATCACCTGCTTAAGGCTGGTCATCAGTTGTTTACTCATACGCGAAGTAAGACTCCCGACTATCTTCAGCAAGACGGAGCGGTTTTGTGTGCTAGTGCTTTCGAGGTGGCACAACAGGCCGACATTATTTTTTTAATGTTGCCTGATACCCCGGATGTGGAGCTTGTTTTGTTTGGTGATAAGGGTGTCGCGCAAGGGCTATCGAAGGGCAAGGCCGTGGTAGACATGAGTTCTATCTCGCCGATTGCGACCAAGGATTTTGCTCAACGCATTTCGGCCATGAGTTGTGATTATGTGGATGCTCCGGTATCGGGCGGAGAAGTCGGTGCGAAGAATGCTGCGCTAACGATTATGGTCGGCGGAACGCCATCGGGTTTTGAGCGCATTCAGCCTTTGTTTGAGCTCATGGGTAAAAATATTACTCATGTGGGCGGCAATGGCGATGGTCAGACGGCTAAAGTGGCCAACCAAATTATCGTCGCTTTGAATATTGAGGCGGTGGCTGAGGCCTTGCTATTTGCCGCCCGCGCTGGCGCCGATCCGGCCAAGGTTAGACAGGCGCTGATGGGCGGTTTTGCTTCTTCACGAATACTGGAAGTCCACGGTGAGCGCATGATTAAGCGTACCTTCGACCCGGGTTTTCGCATCGAATTGCATCAAAAGGACCTTAACCTTGCGCTGTCGGCGGCGCGTAGCTTGGGCCTTTCGCTACCCAATACCGCTAGTGCTCAGCAGTTGTTTTCATCCTGTGTAGCGCACGGTGGCAAGGGATGGGATCACTCTGCGATGGTCAAGGCGCTCGAGGGAATGGCTAATTTCGAGATGGGCTAGGCAGGTATTGCGGCCGGGCGGGTCGACACCCGCCGCCATTTGGCTTATATTTCCGAAAAGGAATTAGTTGGCTGCTCTCTAGACGTGGCCTTTGCTGTCGATAGATTCCCTTATGTACTGCGTTAAAGACTGAATGCCATGGCTGAAGCCGAAAAAAAACCTGACGAAGCCGCCGCCGATGGGGCGGAAGCCCCTGTTGTCGAACCCCCCGTTAAATGGAAGAAGGTAGTTGACGACGGCCATGCGGGTGCGCATGGCGGTGCATGGAAAATTGCGCTTGCCGACATGATGACGGCGATGATGGCCTTCTTTTTGCTCATGTGGCTCTTGGGTTCGACGGATGCGGATTCGCGGCAAGGTATTGCTGAGTACTTTCAGCCTTCGACGCGGCGTGAGCCTGCCTTGGGTGAGGCTGCTGGCTCCAATGGCATGTTGGGAGGTGCTTCGATCATTGATCCTGAGGGTATTCCCGGACCCCCGACGCAAGCTCAACTGATCGAGCGGCCAACGCCTAAAACCGAAGCGGGCCCGGGGGAAGATCAGGGTACATCTGAAAAGGATAACCCCAAGATTTCTAAGTATGGCGAGAATATCACCGAGCAAATGAAGCAGCAGATTGCTGAACAAGCCAAGCGTGAAAAACTCGACAAATTAGAACAAGAAATCAAAGAAAATTTATCGAAAAATCCACAGCTATCGGATTTGCAAAATCAGGTGAATGTGATTCGGGAACGTGATGGTCTGCGGGTAGAGATTATCGACAAAGCGAATTTTTCGATGTTTGGAAGCGGTAATGCCAGCATGAGCACTAAAGCTGCTGCACTGATTGGTGAGGTTGCGAAATCAGTGGCTAACATGCCCAACAAACTTTCTGTCAAAGGTCATACCGACAGTTCGCCATTTCCTGAGGGTAGTGAGCGTACCAATTGGTCTTTGTCGATAGAGCGGGCGGAAGCGACTCGACGCATGCTTGAAAAAGCGGGTATGTCTTCATCGCGCTTTGAGCGAATTGAGGGTGTGGCTGACACTGCACCATTCAACGCAGCCGATCCAAATGATCCGCGCAATCGCCGTATCAGTATTACGGTTTTATATACCGATCCGCCTGCCGCAGGACGCTAACTTTAGTGTGTCTTCAGCGCTGACGCTGATAATTTGTCAGGGAATTTTTTCGCCATCCAAAAGTAAATTCCCGCTCCTGCAACTAAGCTCAAGGCAGCAACATTTAACGACCACGAAAAGCCAATAGCCGTTGATGGTGCGCGCGAAATCAGAAAGGCGGCCAGCGGTGGGCCACCAATTTGGCATAGCCCGAATGAGGCAGACAACAAACCGATGATGGCGGATGGTGCTTGAGGATGTAACCGGCGACCGACTTGCATCGCAAAAAAAGTGATGGCAGTAAAAGGTAAGCCGACCAGAATCGAGCCAATCGCAAAACCCAACAAGCTGGGCATCCAATTACTTAGTGCAATCCCCGCAGCCTGCATAAGGTAACAACCCACCAATAGCCAACGTTGATCGATGCGGGTAGGTATGCGTGAGGCGATTAAGGCACCTACTGCAACACCTATGCCTAGCATGGGCCAAAACAGATCAGGCCATGCCGAACCAGGTAGTGTCGTGCGCGCGATCACGGGTAAGAAAGTCGCAGTAATAATGTAGCCAAAACCAGCGAATCCATATGCAACGGTTAAAGCAGTTTTTTCGGTGACACTGCCGCTATGACTAGACGTTGTTTTTCCATTAGAGGTTAGCGCTAATTCAGCATCTGGATTCGAATAGGCGCGCCAGACAAGTGCGGTCATTAAGGTAGCGAGTAACCCAAAGGCTAACCAGCCAACACGTGAATGCCACTCTAGTTGCACCATCAAACTCGCCAACAAACCACTCACGGCAATACCGACACCGGGTCCGGCATAAACGATGCCGCCGGCGGCAGGTGCGTGTAGTCGTGAAAGGTGACCTAAGCACCAGCTCGAGGTGAACACAAAAGCAACTGCAGTTACTACGCCAGCGAGAAAACGTAGCCAAGGCCACGCAGCCGGTACATCGATCGCCATCATTGCAGTGAATAAGCAGGTGAGCGCTAGTCCAGCACGTACCATGAGCGGGCTAGGGAGTGGTGACCAACCGCGCTTAGTCCAAAGTGTTGGTTGCAATGAACATAGCAAGGCACCTAGTAGATAGCCGAAGTAATTGGCACTGGCTAACCAACTCGCGCTCGGAAGATCAAGCACCTGATCGTGCAACATCATGGGCATCAACGGCGTAAATGCAAAACGACCAATGCCCATGGCGACTGCCAATGACAGTGTGCCAGTCAGTGCGAAAATCAGAGGTCGATTTTCGAGTGTGGCAGCCGCCGGTGTGAGTGGTGTTGTTAGACCCGTAATATCAGAAGGGCGCATTGGTGGTACGCCTACAGCTTCCGGTGATCAGCTCAAGCCGTTTCGCTCCTTCGAGATCAATCCATTGTTTGAAACTTCCGTTGCTGCGATCGAGTGTGACGTGATCACCTAAAACAGCTAAACCATATTTTTTAAACATCGCGGGGCGGGATATCTCGAGAACTGGCCCCGTGACTGTTAACGTGCCTTTACGATTTTGCGAGATTGTAAATTCACCGGGATACCAACCGGTTTTTTCATCGAAATCAAATTCTGCTGGCATAGTCATATTCTCGACGTCGAAAGGTTGACCAAGACCATTGTTCGGACGGCTAACTTCAACGTCGCAAATGACGGTTAACAAGCCATTCTTTTGAAAACCCGTTTTGGGTTCTTCACCCCAACGCAGTAGGCCTGTAGCGGTAAGTGCACCCAGTACGACGGCAATGATCAGAAGCAGGATTAGGATTACCTTAGACTTGGCCATGACGCGTCTCCAGAGTTTTAATTCTTATTGCTAGTTAGGCGGTGTTGAACATGTTCCAACAGACCTTCACAGGCATCTTCAATCAGGTCAAGCACATGCTCGAAACCTGCATCACCACCGTAATACGGATCAGGAACGACAGCGGCCTGATAGTTTTTACAAAATTCAGTTAGTCGACGCAGTTTGCGCTGATGCTCGGGTGGGCAATCTTGCTGGGCTAGTGACAAGTTATCCCAATCCATCGCCAATAGCAGGTCATGCTGCTCGTAATCGAGCTCACGTATTTGTCGGGCTTTTAAGTCTGACAAATCATAACCGCGTTTTATGGCATGTTTTTGACTACGTAGATCGGGCGGGCTGCCGGGATGATAATTATGTGTGCCTGCCGAATCGATACGTATTTGCTGATGAAGACCACGCGAATGCACCAAATCACGAAATACGCCGTGTGCTGTCGGACTGCGACAGATATTGCCCATGCACAGAAACAGTATGCTGAAGCTCGGTGTTGAATGAGTGGAGTTCATCGGTACATTCAAGCTAGCTGTAAATTTTATTATTGAGTTAAACCGCTGTGCCAAACGCCCAGCCGATTAGGCTAGTAGCTGCCATGGCCGCTACACCCCAGAAGGCTACTCGTAAGCCGCCCTTTAGCATTGAAGCACCGCCTACACGTGACGCTAAACTGCCTAAGATCACCAGACCTAGCAGCGAGCAGGCAGCGACTATTTGCGGCAGCAACAGCAAGGGGGCAAGGGCAGCGACAACGAGTGGAAGTAAGGCGCCACCAGCGAAACTAACGGCAGATGTCCAGGCCGCTTGTAATGGGCGCGCTGTGCCAAATTCAGTGATGCCTAATTCTTCGCGTGCATGGGCTGCTAACGCATCATGCTCGGTTAATTGTGCTGCGACTTTGCTAGCGAGATCAGGCTTTAACCCGCGGCTGATGTAAATGGCGGTAAGTTCTTTGTGTTCGGCAGCCGGATCTTCCTCTAGCTCGATTCGTTCGCGGGCGAGATCAGCTTCTTCGGTATCAGCCTGGGCCTGCACCGAGACATATTCACCGGCGGCCATAGACATTGCTCCTGCAATGAGTGCGGCCAGACCTGCAACAAGTATGGAATGATGACTCGCATTCGAGGCAGCTACCCCGAGGATTAAACTGGCGGTAGAAATAATCCCGTCATTCGCACCGAGTACGGCTGCGCGCAGCCAGTTAATACGGTGCATACGATGAGATTCATGATGAAGTCGTGACATGGCGATATGGGTCGATATAGGTCGATTCGTGAGCAGGACTAAGCTTACCTGAAGTTTTTATTTTTAATTTTGTTGAAGATACGAGCGACGAGCTGAGTTACTAGCAAAACTTACATCGTGCATGTGCCATGTAATACTTCAGCAGCGACCAGCACGAAAGGCTTTTTCGGGCCTTTATCTTGCAAGCGAACTTCAAAAAATTGACTTTGCACACGGCCATTGCTGCGAGTGGATAGTATTTTGTAGGAGTTCTGTGGTGAGCCTGAATCGAGCACGGTGATTTTCCATCCTGAGTTGCTTACAAAACGTCCCATCATCAAACCTTTATCGCGCTGAACAATAAATTCTGCACTAGCGGCGGTTTCGTAATAATTTTTTTTGCCTGCCAGCACTTCTAAGGCACCATCCGCACTCACTTCAGAAACGCCTGTAATAGTGCACGTCAGATCACTTTCTGCATGAGCTGAATGGCTTAACAGTAGTGATAGCAAGCTAGTGATAAAAAATAAAGGGCGCATAAGAAGCAAATTTTTAGCAGCTCAATCAGTAGAGATAAAAAATCAAGCGCTTAGCCAGCGTGTGATGACATGACCGATATCGTCGATTTCTTCTTCGCAGACGGAGTGTGGCATGGAATAGTCTTTCCATTCGATAGCATAGCCGAGACTTGTAAGAAAATCGCGCGAGGTTTCGGCTCTAGCGATTTGAACTACCGGATCCACCCGACCATGCGCCATAAAAATGGGTGTAGAACGATTAGCTGCGCTGCACTCTGCAGGAAGTTTGTCTGCGAGCGGAAGATAACCGGAGAGACATAACATACCAGCGAGTTTTTTTGGAAAGCGCAAGCCGGTTTGCAGAGTCATGGCGCAGCCTTGTGAAAAACCGGCCAGGATAATGCGTTCGGCGGGTATGCCGCGTTCAATTTCACGCGCAATCAATTGCTCGATTTGCTGTTGAGATTTTCTTAAGCCGACTTCATCTTCACGTCGCACTAAATCCATACCTAAAATATCGTACCAAGCACGCATCACATAACCGTTGTTGATCGTAACGGGTATGGTTTCTGCGTGTGGAAAAACAAACCGAATCGCAGGACAGTCAGAGAGATCAAGTTCCCGCACGATGGGTACAAAATCATTACCATCGGCGCCTAAGCCATGCATCCAAATAACGGCTGCTTGAGGATGATCGTCGGTAGTAATCTCTACCGTTTCTAGTAGTGACATGGTGAGTAGCTTTCTTTACTCGTGATGATGAAAATGACGGCGCAAGAAATTGTTTAATTAATTATTTTATGCGTAGCGCTGATTTGGGACGGAATGCCTTACAGACAGCCTCTTGTGTTTCGATATACGGGCCACCGATCAAATCAATACAGTAGGGAACGGCAGAAAAAATACCAGGCACTATTGATTTACCTGACTCATCTTTTAATCCTTCGAGCGTTTCGCGTATCGATTTGGGTTGTCCTGGTAGGTTCATAATCAACGCCGCATGCTCAGGCGTTTCGCGAATCACTGCGATTTGACGGGAGAGTATGGCCGTCGGCACGAAGCGCAAGCTAATTTGGCGCATTTGTTCACCAAATCCCGGCATGGGCTTAGTACCCACTGCTAGCGTTGCTTCCGGTGTGACGTCTCGACGTGCAGGACCGGTGCCGCCAGTCGTTAGCACGAGATCGCATCCGATATCGTCAACCAGTTCGATTAAGGTTTTTTCTATCGTGGACTGAACATCGGGAATCAGACGAGTTTCCATTTGCCATGGGCTGGTCAATGCCTGCGCAAACCAGTCTTTGAGTGCGGGTACGCCTTGGTCCTCGTAGACTCCCGTCGATGCTCGATCAGAGATAGAGACCAAACCAATCAGTAATTCGTCAGGATGATTACGCGTCTTCTTCATCGTCATGCTCGTGCGGGTGATCGGTATTTTGCGAGTCAGTGGTTGATTTTTTCAAGCTTTTAAGCAGTTGAAAAATTTCGCGATAAGCTTTGGGCGGTTTTTGCTCCGCTTGTTCTTTGCGTGCGTTGCGTATCAAATTGCGAACATGCTGAATATCTAACTCAGGATGTTTCTCGCGCAGAGCAGTCAGTGCATTATCATCAGCGAGCAAGCGTTCGCGTTGTCTTTCGATGGAATGTAAGGCGGCTGTTTCAGATTTCGAGCTTCCATGCCAGCTATCAATAGCGGTTTGGATGACGGCGACTTCGGCAGGTTCTAGCGTGCGCATTTTTTTACCGACATACTGCAGTTGCCGGCGCCGACCTTCATGATCGGTAATTTGCTGGCATTCTAGGATGGCTTCAAGCACATCCTCAGGCATGGAAATGCGTTTGACGCGATCGCTGGGGGCGGCCACGAGCTCTGCCCCCAACTTTTGCAGGGCGGTCATGTCACGTTTAAGTTGAGATTTAGAGGGGCGCTCGTATTGCTGCTCGAATTCACTAGACTGGAATCCGACGGAGCCGCGATTAGCATTAGGCATGATAGGCAGCGTATGTCGATTGTCAACGGCTGCTATGATACCCGCTTTGCTACCTTCTTATGAAAATGCCCTATGACTACTTCCGCCTTTACTTATAGCCAAGATCACCTCAAAGAGATCGCCAGCGACGTGCTTCGTTTTGCGCGGGAAAAAGGAGGATCGGATGCCGTTGTTGAGATCAGTGAAGGTCAAGGGTTGTCGGTGACTGTGCGCAAAGGCAAGGTCGAGACCATAGAACAGAACAAAGACAAAGGTATTGGTGTCACCGTATTTCTCGGCGAAGGTAAAGCTATTCGACGAGGCAATGCGAGTACATCTGATTTTTCCAGTAAAGCGTTGAAAGATACCGTCGAAGCCGCTTACAACATCGCGCGCTTTACTGCAGAAGATGATTGTGCTGGTTTGCCAGAGGCTGAATTACTTGAGACTGATCCTCGCGATTTGTCATTGTTTCATCCTTGGCAGTTGTCGGCTAGCGAGGCTGTAGATTTGGCTATGCGAGCAGAAGCCGCTGCGTTTGCCGTCGACAAGCGAATTACGAATAGCGAAGGCGCGAATACCTTTGCGCAGCAATCGCATTTTGTATTGGCTAATTCACGTGGATTTATTGCGGGCTATCCGTACTCGCGTCACTCGCTATCGGTGTCGCCGATAGCAGGTAAGGGTAACAACATGCAGCGGGATGGTTGGTATTCCTCTGATCGTAATCCTAAAAAATTAGCGGATCCTGAAGCCATTGGTCGTTATGCTGCTGAGCGTTCATTGTCTCGTTTGAATGCTCGTCAGCTCGATACGCGTAAGTGTCCTGTATTGTTCGAAGCGCCTCAAGCGGTAGGCTTGATCGGTGCGTTTGTGCAGGCAGTCTCAGGTGGTGCGCTGTATAGAAAATCAACTTTTCTTACGGACTCTCTGGGTACAGCGATATTTGGTCCCGATATACAAATTATCGAAGACCCCCATCAGTTAGGTGGAGTGGGTTCGGCTCCATTTGATGAAGAAGGCGTTCGTACGCAGCGGCGTGATGTTGTGCGCAATGGTGTGTTGCAGGGCTATTTTTTATCCACGTATTCAGCACGCAAGTTAGGAATGAAGACAACGGGCAATGCGGGTGGCTCGCACAATCTTGAGATACGATCAACCCGCACGAAACCTTCCGATGATTTTCGTGCGATGCTCAAAAAAATGGATAAAGGTTTACTAGTCACGGAGTTGATGGGGCAGGGCTTGAATTATGTAACGGGTGACTATTCTCGCGGCGCTTCCGGCTACTGGGTGGAGAACGGCGAAATTCAATATGCTGTTGAGGAAATCACCATCGCTGGAAATATGCGTGATATGTTAAAAAATATCGCAGCCATCGGTAGTGATGTACTAGTGCGCGGTACAAAAAATACCGGCTCAATTTTGATAGAGAGTATGACCATAGCCGGTTCTTGATTGTCCTGCTTTCTGAGCTTTTTTAACCCGGACAGTCGTTGATTGCCCGGGTTTTGTTTTTCATCAATCTGATTTTTAGCAATAGATCCTATTGATCGATTCATATTGCTACACCGCAACGAAAAGCCGCGATTTGGATGTTTTCTATTTCGCCTGGCTCTTTCTTTCAAAACTGCGGTGCAGGTACAACAGATAATTCCCCAAAAAATCGGTTTCATAGCGACGAGAAAGTTTGCTTAATCGTGCAGAAATGTTTGTCTCAATGCGCTTAAACAACACTTTGTTGTCAACGCGCGCTCTCACCTTGCTGGTCTCTTAGCTCCCCACCTAGAATTGCTATTGTTTTAATAAAGACAATGCATTTTCGCAAAATTCCCGGGCAGCGGATTTGCATCCTGTATCAGGCTCGGTATAAGGGGGACACACATGCAACGGAGAGAATTTATTAAAAAGGCGGCAGTTGGTGTAACGGCTGGCGCATTAGCAGCACCCGCCATCGCACAATCCAGTCCTGCCGTCAGTTGGCGTTTAGCGTCTAGTTTTCCGAAGTCGTTGGACACCATCTTTGGTGCGGCTGAAATGCTTTCAAAACGAGTCGCCCAGCTCACCGATGGCAAATTCATGATTCGCTCTTTTCCTGGTGGTGAATTAGTGCCTGCGTTGCAGGTATTCGATGCGGTTCAGGCCGGCACGGTCGAAATTGGGCATTCAGCGTCGTACTATTACTTTGGCAAAGACGCTACCTTTGCGTTTGATACTGCTATTCCCTTTGGTCTTACATCACGTCAGCAAACAGCCTGGATGGATCAGGGCGGTGGCCGTCAGTTAATGCGTGAATTTTTCCATGATTTTGGTGTTATCAACTTTATGGGTGGAAATACGGGTTGTCAGATGGGCGGTTGGTTTCGCAAGGAAGTAAATACCCCCCAAGACTTGAGTGG